>CAVKTW010000202.1:0-2302 GCA_963659085.1 Candidatus Methanomethylophilaceae archaeon
TCTACGCGAAGGGCGCGGGCTGCGTCGTCGCGGGCGCGACGGTCGCGAAGGCCGTTCTGCGCGAGGTCGATCCGAAGGTCAAGGTGACGATTCTCCGCCCCGATGGCTCGCTTGTGAAGCCGAAAGAGCCGATCCTCACGTTTCGCGGCAAGGCGCGGTCGATTCTCGCGGCCGAGCGGACGGCCCTCAATTTCATGCAGCGGATGTGCGCGACGGCGACGCTGACACGGAAGTTTGTGGACGCGACGAAGAAATACGGCACGCTCATCCTCGACACGCGCAAGACGACGCCGGGGTTGCGCGTCTTCGAGAAATTCGCCGTCCTCTGCGGCGGCGGCACGAACCACCGCTTCGGCCTTTACGACCGCGTGCTCATGAAGGACAACCACCGCCGCCTGTGGCGCGGGGGCGATCCCGACGCGCTCGACCAGGCCGTCGTCGCGGCGCGGAAAGCGTTCCCCCGCCTCGCGGTCGAAGTCGAGGTCGAATCCATCCGCGAATGCGAGAGCGCGCTTCTCCAAAAACCGGAGTGGATCATGCTCGACAACATGTCCGTCGCGGACATGAAAAAATGCGTCCGCCTCTGCCGGGGCGTTTCCAAGACGGAGGCCTCGGGCGGCATCACGCTCGACCGCGCGACGGAGGTCGCCGCGACGGGCGTCACGGCCATTTCGCTCGGCTGCCTCACGCACTCGGCGGGTTCGGTCGACCTCTCGCTCGAATGGACGGCTTCTTTAACGTAAAGGAATCACATGAAGACTCTTCTCCCTATTCTCTGTCTCGCCGCCGCAGGGTGCTTTTCCTGCTTTCAGGAGACGCCCTATTCCGACACGATTGACGAGGGGTTCGTGAGCCTCTTCGACGGCACGGATCTCGCCGCGTGGGAAGGCTCGCCCCTGTTCAAGATCGAGGAGGTCGAGACGCGCCTCGCCAACGGGCAGGTGAAAAAGGAGTCCGTCATCGCCTTCACGCAAGACGTCGCGCAGCCGGGCGAGAACCTCGTCACGCGCGAGACGTTCGGGGATTTCGTCCTGCGCTTCGAGGTGCGCCTCCCCGAGAACGGCGACAGCGGCATCGGGCTTCGGATGCCGGCCGCCTCCGTGGACGCGGCGTATGAGGCGATGTGCGAAATCCAGCTTCTTGACGACGGGGGCTCCGCGTTCTACGACCGCGCGAACAACCGCGACCGTCTCGACCGCGCCGACCGCTACTCCGCGTCGGCGTTCGGCCTCGCGGCGGCGCGGCGCGACAACGTGAACCGCCAGATCGGCGGCAAGGATCGGAACTTCACGGGCGGCGGCAGCTACATGCGCCGGCCGGGCTTTTGGAACTTCGTCGAGATCCGCGTGGCGGGCTCGGAGGCGGAGGTTCTGCTCAACGGCTTTCTCGTCACCAAGGTCGATGTCGGCGCGTTTCGCGGCGACGGCGACACGCTCGACGGCCGGGCGCATCCGGGGCTTCACCGCGCGGAAGGGCGCATCGGCCTCCTCGGCGCGAGCCAGGGCGTCCAGTTCAAAAACATCCGCGTCCTGCGCCTCCCGAAAGGCGCGCGGCTCGGCGGTGTCTGCCCGAAGGCCGTCATGAAGACGCCGTGCGGCTTCACGCCTTACTTCACGGGCGACGCGGCGCAGTTGCGGACGATGTGGAAGGGCGTGACGACGGACGCGTCCTTCGACAACCCCGTCGTCCGCCACCGCGCGTCGGCGGACACGCGCGAGGCGATGCAGAAAAAGGCCGACCTCCAGCGCGACGCGCATTGGCACGTCCGCGACGGATCGCTTTTCTTCGACGGCTACCGGGGCGGCTATTCGCTGGCGACAGCGCGTGACTACGGCGATTTCGAGTTGTGGGCCGACTGGCGGCTTCTCTCCATCACGGGCGATTCGGGCCTCTACCTGCGCGGCTCGCCGCAAGTCCAGATTTGGGACGCCCACAACGAGTGGGGGATTGGCTCGGGCGGCCTTTACAACAACCAAAAGAACCCCTCGACGCCCCGGACGGTCGCCGACCGCCCGGTGGGCGACTGGAACCGCTTCCACGTCGTCATGCGCGGCGACAAGGTGACGGTGTGGCTCAACGGCGTCCTCGTCGTCGACAACGTGACGCTGGAGAACTACTGGGATCGGAAGCAGGCCATTTTCCCCGTGGAGCAGATCGAGCTTCAGTGCCACGGCGACCCCATCGAGTGGCGCAACATCTTCATCAAGGAACTGTGAAGGGATAACAAAATGAAAAAAACAAGAAGGGATTTCCTGAAGGCGTCGGCGGCGTTCGGTGTGTTCAATCTGATTCCCGCCAAGGT
>CAVKTW010000203.1:0-7581 GCA_963659085.1 Candidatus Methanomethylophilaceae archaeon
GGAGGGGAATGGGGAATGGGGGGGGGAGGGGGTGGAAAGGTGGAAAGGTGGAAGAGTGGAAAGGTTTTGGGGTCGTGAGGGACTTAAGGCTGGCACAACCGCCCGCCGGCCGGTGAGGTAGTCGGCGGTGAGAGACTTCGCTTTCAAGAGGCCCTCGAAGGGCCCTTGATACATGAGTTCGCCACCCTCGCGTCCCGCGCCAGGGCCGAGATCAATAATCCAGTCGGCGGCGCGCATCATCTCCGCGTCGTGCTCGACGACGACAACTGTGTTGCCGCGATCACGAAGCCCCTTCAAGGTCGCAATCAGCCGCTCGTTGTCGCGGGGGTGAAGCCCGATGGTCGGCTCGTCCAGGACATAGAGAACGCCGGTGAGGCCAGAGCCAATTTGCGTCGCCAAGCGGATGCGCTGCATCTCGCCGCCGGAGAGCGTCGAGGAGGCGCGGTCGAGCGTGAGGTAGTCGAGTCCGACATCCACGAGGAACGTGAGCCGCCGCGTGATCTCGGCGAGGACATCGCGCAGGGCGGCAAGGCGGGGGGATGGGGTTTCGGCACTGGTGGCGCTCAGTTGCTCGAAGAAGGCTTGGGCTTCGCGGATGGGCAGGGCCATCACGTCCGCGATGGACTTTCCGTTGAGACGCGCCGCGAGCGAGAAGGCGTTGAGACGCGCCCCGTGGCACGTCGGGCAAATCCGCTCGCTCTGATACGCCTCGTATTTCGCCCGCGTCTCGTCGTCCTCCGCCTCCTCCAACCGCTTTTTGAGAACAGCCAACACCCCCTCGAACGGGCGATCCACCGACCGCCACGGCAACACGAGATCCTCCTTGAAGCCGTGCATAAGGTCATGTCGGAACTTCGCCGGGAGTTTCGCGTAGGGCGTGTCGAGCCGGACATGATTCTGCTTCGCGATCTCCTCCAAAAGCGCGTTGTAATACATGATCGCGTTGTGCCCCGCCCGCCGCCACGGATGGATGCACTCGCGCAACGGCAGCGTCTTGTCGGGAACAATGAGATCCTCGTCGAAGTAGTAGAGATGCCCCAGCCCCGAACACGTCGGACACGCGCCGAAGGGCGAGTTGAACGAGAACGAGCGCGGCTTCAAATCATCGAAGCTCACGCCGCAGTCGAGGCACGCGTTGAGTTCGGAGAAGGTGAGGGGGGTGGGTGGAGAATGGGGAATGGGGGAGGGGGAATGGGAGGGGAGGGACTCGACGTGCAGGACGCCTTTGCCAACTTTCAACGCGAGCTCCACCGAGTCGGTGAGGCGCGTCTTGTCGCAGGGCAAAACGAGGCGGTCGATGACGACCTCGATGGTGTGCGCCTTGCGCCGTTCGAGGGCGGGCGCCTCGTCGAGGAGAACGAGCGTCCCGTCAATCCGTGCGCGCGCGAAGCCCTGCTTCCGCAACGCGGCGAGCGTCTCCTCGTGCGCACCCTTCTGCCCCTTCACGACCGGGGCGAACAAAAGGATCTTGCCGGCCGCCAACCCGGAGATCGACTCGACAATCTGCTCCGCCGACTGCCGCGTGACGGGTTTGCCGCAACGCGGGCAGTGCGGCGTCGCGAGCGAGGCGAAGAGGATGCGCAGGTAGTCGTGGATCTCCGTGACGGTCGCGACGATGGAGCGCGGGTTGAGGCTCGTCGTCCGCTGCTCGATGGAGATCGCGGGCGAAAGCCCCTCGATCTTGCCGACGTCGGGCTTCGCGAGGCGATCCAGAAACTGCCGCGCATACGCGGACAGCGACTCGACGTAGCGACGCTGCCCCTCGGCGTAGAGCGTGTCGAACGCGAGCGACGACTTGCCGCTCCCGGACAAGCCCGTGATGACGGTGAGCGAGTTGCGCGGAATGCGGACGTCAATCCCCTTGAGATTGTGCATCCGCGCCGCCTTGATCACAATCTCGTCCATGCCTCGCGCACCCACTTGAGTTCCCGCCGCCGCATCGCGCGACGCTCGCGTTCGTCGAGGTCGTCCGCCCCGGAGAGGTGATCCATCCCGTGGGCGACGTAGAGCAAAAGCTCGCGCTCTTTCGTCGTGCGGCATTTGGCCGCGCAGTCCGCCGCCCGCTCGACATTGACATAGATCTCGCCGTAGATCCCCTCGGGCTCCGGGGGAATCGGCGCATACGCCTGCGTGATGACATCCGTCGCCGTCGGATCCGCGAAAATCGCCGCGTGAACCTCGGCGCTCGCCGCGTTCCCGTGGAGGATGACCGCGACCTCGCGGAACGGTTGCCCCGCCCGCGCGGCGGCGCGCGCGGCGAAGTGGCGCGCGGCCGCCTTCAAGGCTTGGCGCGACAGGGCGAAGGACGAGGGCAGCGAACCCGAAATGGAGAGAATCGCCCCCACGCGCCCTACCCCAGTTTTGACAAGTCGAGCGCGAGCAGGAACTCCGGGTTCGACTGCGTCTTCTTGAGCGAGTTCAAGACGGAGCGCATCGCGCTTTCCGCGCCCGCCGCCGCCAGCACGCGGCGAAGCCCCCACGTCTGCTCAAGCTCGCGGGGGTCGAGGAGAAGCTCCTCCTTGCGCGTCCCCGACTTCTCGATGTCGATGGCGGGGAAGATGCGCTTGTCGGCGAGCCCACGGTCGAGGACGATCTCCATGTTGCCCGTCCCCTTGAACTCCTCGAAGATAACCTCGTCCATGCGCGAGCCGGTGTCGATCAAACCCGTCGCGATGATCGTCAGAGACCCGCCGCCCTCGATGTTCCGCGCCGCGCCGAAGAACCGCTTGGGGCGGTGCATCGCGAGCGCGTCCACGCCGCCGGTCAGGATCTTGCCCGAATGCGGTTGGACGGTGTTGTAGGCTCTCGCCATGCGCGTGATCGAGTCCATCAGGATGATCACGTCCTTGCCGTTCTCGACTTGGCGCTTCGAGAACTCCAAAACCATCTCCGTCACGTTGACGTGGTGCTGCGGCTCTTCGTCGAAGGTGGAGGACAGAACCATCGCCTTCGTGTTGCGCTGCATGTCCGTCACTTCCTCCGGCCGCTCGTCGATGAGGAGGATGATGAGGATCGCCTCCGGGTAGTTCTTCGAGATCGCGTTCGCCATCTTTTGGAGGAGAACCGTCTTGCCGACGCGCGGCGGCGCGATGATGAGCCCGCGCTGGCCGAAGCCGATGGGCGTGAAGAGGTCGATGACGCGCGTCGAGAACTCCTTCGCGTCCGTCTCCAACACGATGCGCCGCGTCGGGAAAGTCGCCGTCAAGTTCTCGAAGTGGATGACGCGCGCGGCGACGGACGGCTCCTTGCCGTTCACGGTCTGGACGTTGCCGAGGCAGAAGAAGCGATCCTTGTCGCGGGGGTCGCGGATCGGGCCCTCGATGAGGTCGCCCGTGCGCAGGGCGTGGCGGCGAATCTGCTGCTGGGTGACGAACACGTCCTCCGGGAACGGCAGGAAGTTGTTCTTCGCCGAACGGAGGAAGCCGTGCCCCTCGCGGACGATCTCAAGGCAGCCCGACGCGAGGACGGCCCCGCCCTGCTGGAGGTAGCGGCGGATGGCGGCGAAGATGAGCTCGTGCTTGCGGTAGGAGCCGAGCTCCTCCGGATCCGCGCCCGGCATCATGCGCTCGACGATGAGCGGCGACGGCCACGCCTGGATGTCGGCGAGGCGATACTCGGGCAGCTCCGGGTTGCGGTTCGGGTTGATCAGGGACTCGGCCGCCTCGTCGCGCGTCTCCGTCGGGAGCGGCGCGTTGAGGAGCGGGTTCACCGACTCCGAGCCGTTCGCGCCGCGCAAGGGCGAGTTGTTGACCTTGGCGCCGCCGCGCGGGTGCGGAAACTTCTTGAACCGCTTTTGGTAGAACTTGCGCTTTTGGCCACCGTCCGCGCGGGGCGTCTCGGCGGAGGCCGGGGCGGCGGGCGCAGGGGCAGGGGCGGCGTTCGACGGCGCGGGGGCGGGCGCACCCGACGCGGGCGCGGGGGCTGGGGTCACTTCTTCAGACATATGACTTTTCGGACTGTCGCAGCCAGGAAACGAATGCGCGTGTCTTGGACTGCAACTCGTCAACCGATCCTTCGTTGGTGATGACATAGTTGGCGCGGGCGGCTTTCTCGCCGACGGGCAGCTGCGCGTGGATGCGCGCCTCGGCCTCCTCCCGCGTGTGGTGGCGCGTCGTCATCAACCGGGCGACTTGCGCCGCCCGCGTCGAAACGACAGCGCATATTATATCATAATTCCGATCCCAGTGTGTCTCAAAAAGAAGCGGCACGACGGCGATGGCCACGCGCCCCTCCCGCGAAGCCGCCGCGAGGAAGTCGTCGATCTCCCGCTTGACGAGCGGATGGAGTTTCGCCTCCAGGGCTTTCCGCTTCTCGGCGTCCGCGAAGACCTCGGCCGCGAGGCGGCGACGCTCGGCGGGGTCGGGGATGAGGCGGTGGACGACGTCGTCCGCGTCAATCGTCGCGACGCCCGCCTCGTTCAGAAAACGCGAGACGAGCGACTTGCCACACGCAATGCCGCCCGTCAACGCGATTCGCCGGCCGTTTGCCACGGCGCGTTGTGTCAGTTCGCCGTCGGCGCCGGCTTGACGTCGCCGCCGGAGGCCGTCGTCGGCTCGTTGATCTTCAGCTCGCGACCCGCCGGCGTGATCAGGCGACCCGTCACGAAGATGAGCAAGTTGCGCTTGATCGTCTGCTCGGCGTGGGAGCGGAAGAGCCGCCCGATGAAGGGGAGGTCGCCCAAGAAGGGAATCTTGTCGTCCATCGCCTTGCGCTGCTCGGTGATGAGACCGCCCATCACGACCGTCGCGCCGGGGGTGATCGACACCTTCGAGTCAATCGAGCGGACGTGGAAGAACGGCTGCTCCATCGGGGCCTCGTAGTAGGTGATGTTGTTGTTGCTCCCGCCGCCGAGGATCGAGCTATACATCTGCGCGACCGCGTTCCAGTATTGGGCGATGATGCTCTCCTTCAGGGCCGTGTCGGCCGGCTCCGCGTTGCCGAACGGCGGCACGAGCTCGCCGAGCGACAAGTCGCCCACGTTGGCGTTGCCCGTGAAGGGGATGCGCATGCCGTAGTTCTTCCACGTCGGCTCGTCCACGACCTGGGGCTTCAACTCCAAGTCAATCGTGCCGCCGTTCGCCTCCGAGTAGGTCGGCGTGACGTCGAGGATGACGCCCACCTCGCGCATCGTGAAGTTCTGCGGCTCGACGATGGCCAAGACCGCCGACTGGCTGCCGCTCGAATAGCCCGACGAGGAGCTCGACTGGAGCTGGACGTCGTAATCCTGCGGGTAGATGTATTCGGTGACGATCTTGATGACGGCGTTCTCGCCCGACTTCGTGACGATCTTCGGCGCGGAGAGGAGGTCGGTGTCGCTGCGCTGGGCGAGCATGTGGAGGATCATCGAGAGATCCGCCTGGCCGAGGAAGGCGTTGACGCGCATGAACTGGTCGTTGTAGGCCGAGCCCGACCCGGAGATGTGGTTGCCCGTCGTCGAGAGGTAGCGCCCGCCCGTCGAGTAGGTGCGCGTGCCGTCGTCGGCCGTCGTCTGCGAGAAGTCCGAGACGCCGCCGATGGCATTGATGCCGATGTTCGGCAGACGGCTGGAGGAGGTGACCGAGGACGAGCTGCTTCCGGGGTTCACCGTTGTGCCGTCGCTGCTCCAGGGGTTCGAGGATGTGGACGAGCTGGAACTCGAAGACGAGGAGCTCGATGTCGTCGAACTCGCCACATACTTGTTGTAGTAGCTCGACCCGTTGAGGTGGAGCAACTGCGAGAGCTTGTTGTCGAGGCGGAGGCTGTAGTCGCTGTTCAAGATCCACTCGAAGCCGAGCGAGTTCAGATCCTCCTGCGAGACTTCGACGAAGCGCGTCTCGATCTCGATGAGCTGCGGCTGGCCGCCGAGCTCGTCCAAGACCTTCTCGAACTCGGCGAGGTTCTCGCGCGTGTTGCGGACATAAAGCTTGCCGAGCGACTTGATGTGCTTGATGGACGAGCCCTCCGGCCACGAGACGCCCATCTCCTCGAAGAACGCCTTCCAGTTCTGGCCCTCGCCCTCGTCCTCGCTGCTCGACGAGGAGGACGACCGGCGGGAGGACGACCCGAAGCCGCCGCCCATGGACTTCAACTCCTCGGAAGCCGAGTCGACGCGCTCGACGAACGCCTCCGGGACGTTATACTTGCGGGCGATCAACTCGGCCGTCGACATGTCCTGCGGCATGACCATGACGACCTGGCCGCTCACGATGAACTTGTAGCGCACGGAGTCGCAGACGAGCTTCATCGCCTCGTAGAACGTGATGTCGCTCGCCATGATCGTCTGAATGGGGTCAAGGCCGTTCGACGGCGTGGCCTCGCCGCTCGACGCGCCCGCGCTGAAGTCGTCGCTCATCTCCTCCTCGGCCTGAACCTTGAGGGCCCCCGGCGGCGTGCGCAGCACGAAGTTGAAGCCGCGCTTCTCGGCGGGAATGTCGGGCCTGTCGTAGTCACGCGAGAGGCGGCGGAACTCCTCGACCGCGTCGACAATCGTCGCCGGCGGCTTGAAGGAGATGTTCGGCAGACGCATTTCCTTCATGCGCTTCAAGATCTCCTGCTCCTGCGTCCGCTCCGGATCCTCGCCCGTCTGCGTCTTGACCGTCTCGGCCGACGTCGCCGCCAACTGCGCGGCGTTGACCGTGTAGGCCGGCCGCCACGCCTGGTCGACGTCGGCGATCATCATCTCGCGGGCGGACTCGCGCTCGCGGTTGCGGATGAACTGGCGCTTCTTGCCGATGGCCTCGCGGATGCGCATGGCCTCCTCGTTGTAGGGGTCGGACGCGAGGACGACGTCGCACTCCTCGACGGCCTGATCCATCTCGCGCAACGCGAGGAACTGACGCGCCCGGCGGAGGTGGCGGCGCACGAGGTCGCGCATCGCCTTGTAGTCCTCCTCGTTCTTGGCGTGAAGCGTCTCCGACTCGCCCTGCGTCTCCTCGGACTCCAAGGACTGACTCTCAACTTGCCATTTCTCGATTTGCCCCTGCGCCTTCGGGTGGCGGTTCTCGCGCGCCTTCATCATGAGGTCGAACGCGACTTGGTGGCGGCCGATGTCCCAATTCTGAATCGCCTGACGGTAAAGTCCCTCGGCGATCCCCTGCTCGCACTCGCGGCGCAGCGGGTTCGACGTGACGCGGTCGTTCAGGAGTTTGAGCGCGTTCGTGTAGTAGCGGACACTCTCCTCATACTGCTTCGCCTTCATCGACTTGCGCGCTTCCATGATTAAACGCTTGGCCTGCTCGTCCATCGCCTGACGGCGGACGCGCTCGGTCGCCGTGATGTTGCTCAAAAGTTCGGCATCGGGCGAGACAGGCTTCGCGACGGGCGCGGCCTTCTTCTCAGGCGCGGGGGCGGGCGCGGGCGTTTCCGCGACAGGCTCCTCCGCCGTTTCTTCTTCAGTCGGCTCTTCCTCGGTCGGCTCGGTGGTCGGCTCGGTTGCCGTCTCCTCGGCGACAGTCTCGTCGGTGGCGGGTTCTTCTGGCGTCGCCTCCTCCTCGGCGGCGACCGGCTCGTCAACAACCGCCGGCGCGGGCGTTTCAGCCGGCGCGGGCGTCTCCGCCGCCGAAGCCCCAGCCTTCGCCTTCTCGGCCGCCTCGGACTCCTTCG
>CAVKTW010000204.1:0-4286 GCA_963659085.1 Candidatus Methanomethylophilaceae archaeon
GCCACGCGCTGGCGTCCCTTGGTGAGGCCGCGCCCCGCCGCGAGAAGTTCCTCGTGCGCCGCCGCGATCTCCGTCTCAAGCCTCGCCAACGTCTCCTCGCGGTGATCCGCCGCGTCAAGTTTCGCCTTCTTCTCGCCCAAGATTCGGAGGAGCGCGGCGATCTTGCCCTCCAAAACGGTCGGCGCGTATTTGCGGGCCAATCGGTTGACGAGGGTGAGCCTCGAGTCCAAAGCCGGAAGGTCGTCCTCGCCACCGTCGAGTTTTGTCAGTTCCTGGGCGATGTCGCGTGAAAGCTCCTCGGCGCGGAGGGCGAGTTCCTCCCCTTCCGTCGCCCACGACTCGGCTTTCGGGAAATGACGCGCCATCCGCGCGAAACGCGGCCGCAACGACGCGAGAAGGCTCAAGACCCCCTCCTCGGAATCGAGCGTCCGCGCCACCTCGTTCGCCTCCTCGACGATCTCTTGCGCGTGCGCGGCCGCCGCGTGTCGCTCCGACAGCGTCTCGTCCTCGTCGGTGAGCGCGGCCTCCTCCAACTCGGAGACTTGAAAACGGAGGAAATCGAGATCCCCCTCGTCCGCCGAGGCGAGTGCGCGGCGTTGCGCGTCAAGCGCCTCCCATTTCTCAAAAGCCGCCCGATACGCCTCCAGGTCGAGATGCCCGAAGGCGTCCAGCGTCTTGAGCGCGAACGAGTCGTCCAAAAGGTTTTGGTTGGCGCGCGAACCGTGGATGTCGACGAGCGAAGATCCGGCCTCCTTGAGCTCGGCCATCGACACCGACTCGTCGTCGATCCACGCGCGGCTCTTCCCCTCGCGCGTCACCGTGCGGCGGAACGTCCGTGTCCGCCCGTCCGCCTCCCCGAACACGGCCTCGACCTCCGCCTCCACCGCGCCCTCGCGGACGACGGAGGCATCCGCGCGCGCGCCCAGCACGAGGGCGAGAGCCCCCATGAGAACCGACTTGCCCGACCCCGTCTCGCCCGTCAGCACGTGAAGCCCTTCCGAGAAGGACACGTCCGCCTTCTCGATCACGGCCAGGTTGGAGACTGTGAGGCGTTTCAGCATGGCTCTTTGAACGTCGTCGCGAGGCCGCCCTGCGACGTCTCGCGGTAGAGGGAGGGCAAATCGTGACCCGTGCGGAGCATGGTCTCGACAACTTCGTCGAAACTGACGCGGTGGCGCCCGTCGGAGAGAATCGCCATTTCGGCGGCGACGACGGCGCGGTTCGCGGCAATCGCGTTGCGCTCGATGCAGGGAATCTGCACGAGCCCCAGGACGGGGTCACACGTGAGGCCAAGGAAATGCTCCAAGCCGATCTCCGCCGCCGTCTCGCATTGCGCGGGCGTGCCGCCATAGAGATACGTCGCCGCCGAGGCGGCCATCGCGCACGCGACGCCGATCTCCCCTTGGCAACCGACCTCCGCGCCAGAAATCGACCCGTTCCGCTTGACGACATTGCCCACAAGACCCGCCGTCTCCAGCGCGTGGACGAGCTCCGTGTCGTCGCAGGAGAGACGCTCGCCGAGATAGCGCAGAACCGCCGGCACGACGCCGGCCGACCCGCACGTCGGGGCCGTGACAATCGTCCCCAAGGAGGCGTTCTCCTCGCTGACGGCCGTCGCGTAGGCGGTGAGGAGCGCCGTGCGCTTGAAGTCGTCCTGAAGCGAACGCGCCTTCATGTAGATGCTGCGCGCGCGGCGGGCGAGGTGAAGCGCGCCGGGGAGAACGCTGTCGTGGCGAAGCCCCGACCCGATGGCGCGGCGCATCGTCTCGATGACCGTCAACAGGTAGTCCGAAATGTTCGGCTCGGCGTCCTCGACGAGCTGCCAAATCGGAACGCCGCCCGCCTCGCACGCCGCCAACACATCCGCCATGGAGCGGTAGGCGTAGACCTCCTCGGCGCGGTCGCATCCGCCGCTCTCGCAAATCGCGCCCCCGCCGATGGAATAACAAACCCAGTCGGGCAGGGACGCGCCGTCGGCTGTCTTCGCCGAGAAGCGCATCCCGTTGGGGTGCAGGGGCAGACACTCGCCGGGCTTCCAAATGATCGTCGTGCGATCCTCCCCCAAAACGCGGCAAATGGCCGCGTCGGTGAAATGCCCGCGCCCCGTGGCGGCCAAACTTCCGTAGAGCGTGACCTCGAACGACGAGGCCGCGGGCCCGCACTTTTTCGCGTAGTCCTCGGCCGCGCGCGCGGGTCCCATCGTGTGACTGGACGAGGGGCCCACGCCGATGCGGTAGAGCTCGCGCAAGGATTTCATTCTGTTTTTAGAGACGCGCCAAACGCGGGGCGAGGCCGATGTAGGTCGAGGGCGTCAACGCGAGGAGACGCTTCTTGTCCGCCTCGTCCAAGGGCAGCGACGCGACGAAGTCGCGCATCGTCTCGGCCGTCACGCGCCGCCCGCGCGTCAATTCCTTGAGCCGCTCATACGGATGGTCGAGACCCGCCTTGCGCATGACCGTCTGGATGGGTTCGGCGAGGACTTCCCAGTTGGCGTCCAAGTCCTCTTGAAGACGCGCCTCGTTGACCTCCAACTTGCGCAGTCCCTTGAGCGTCGAGCGGATGGCGATGAGCGCGTAGCCGAAGCCGACGCCCATGTTCCGGAGCGTCGTCGAGTCGGTGAGGTCGCGCTGCAGGCGCGAGAGCGGGAGTTTCCGCGCCATGAAGCCCAAGACCGCGTTCGCGAGGCCAAGGTTGCCCTCGGAGTTCTCGAAGTCGATGGGGTTCACCTTGTGGGGCATCGTGGACGAGCCGATCTCGCCTTTGACCGTGCGCTGCTTGAAGTAGCCCATCGAGACGTAGAGCCAGACATCGCGGTCGAAATCGAGCAGCACCGAGTTCCACCGCGCGAGCGCGTCGAAGAGCTCGGCGATGCCGTCGTGGCTCTCGATCTGCGTCGTCAGGCGGTTCTGCCGCAAGCCCAGCCCCGTGATGACGCGCTTCGCGAACGCTTCCCAGTTGAGGCGCGGGTAGGCGGCGAGGTGCGCGTTGAAGTTCCCCACGGCGCCGTTCATCTTCGCGGGCATGACGAGGCGGTCGATCTCGCCCGCCTGCCGCTTCAACCGCGCCGCGACGACCGCGAGCTCCTTGCCCACCGTCGTCGGCGAGGCCGGCTGGCCGTGCGTGTGCGCGAGCATCGGCACGGTGGCGAAGTCGCGCGCCAAACGGGCGATCTCGTCCGTGAGCGCGTCCATCGCCTGACGCAGGATCGCCGTGCCGTCGCGCAGCATGAGCGCGTGCGCCATGTTGTTGATGTCCTCCGACGTGCAGCCGAAGTGGATGAACTCGGAGCGGCTTTCAAGCGGTGTGCCGGCGACTTTCTCCTTGAGGTAGTATTCGACGGCCTTGACGTCGTGGTTCGTCGTCCGCTCGATCTCCTTGACGCGCTGCGCCGCGTCGAGCGGCGCGTCCGCCACGAGGGCGCGGAGGAGTGCGCGCTCGCGGTTCGAGAGTGCCGCGCATTCGGGAACGCCCTTCTCGTCGCACAACGCCTCCAGCCACGCGCCCTCGACGAGGATGCGCCGCTTGATGAGGCCGTATTCGGAAAAGACGTCCCGCAACTCGGCGCATTTGTCCGCGTAGCGGCCGTCGAGGGGGCTGATGGCAAGGAGGGTGTTGTCGTTCATGTGTTTTTCAATCGTGCGCGTCCAACGGACGCAGGGAGAGTGTTTCGCCGTCAAAGTAGCCGAACGACCGCGCCGAGCCGCCCTTCGGCAGGGAGACGGAGCCGGGGTTGAAGATCGTGAGCGTGGGCGAGAGGTCTTTGAGGACGGGGACGTGCGTGTGCCCGTGCGCGAGAACCATCCGGCCTTGGAGGGGCGGCAGATGACTCTCGTTCCAAAGATGCCCGTGCGTGCAAAAGAATGTCCGCGTCCCCGCCTCCACGAGCGCGTAGTCGCCCATCATGGGGAACTCGAACATCATCTGGTCGACCTCCGCGTCGCAATTGCCGCGCACGGCGACGATCTTGTCCTTGAGCGCGTTGAGCGTCTTGGCGACGCGCACGGGGTCGTAGAAGTTCGGCACGCCGTTGCGGGGCCCGTGGTAGAGGAGGTCGCCCAAAAGGACGAGGCGGTCGTAGCCGAGGGCGTCGCCTTGGGCGAGCGCCGCCTCCAGCGTGGAGGGGACGCCGTGGATGTCGCTGAGGAAGAGGATTCTCATCGCGTCTTCATCCGATAGCCGTTGAACATGTGCGTGTTGTAGAGTTTCTGGCCGTCCTCCACGGGGAGACCGAGGCCCTTGCGGATCGCGAGAAAATCCTTGACGGACTTCGCGTCAACCTGCTGGAT
>CAVKTW010000205.1:0-2288 GCA_963659085.1 Candidatus Methanomethylophilaceae archaeon
TCCGCCAGTCGCCCGTGTGGCGCGGCGGTGGCGTGGCGCACGGCCCGAAGCCGCGCTCCTACGAGCAGAAGCTCAACAAGAAGGTCTGGAAGCTCGCGTTCGCGCGCGCCTTCTCCGACAAGCTCAAAGCGGGCGACGTGATCGTCCTCGACGAGTTCAAGTTCGAGGCGCCCAAGACGAAGCTCATGGCCAAGCTCCTCAAGGATCTCGGCGTCGACCGCACGGCGTGCATCGTCCAGAAGGACGTGGACGAGACCGTGCTGCTCGTCATGTCGAACCTGCCGAGGATCGACTACGCGACGGCGCAGGGCCTCGACGTCTACACGCTCATGGCGAACCGGAAGCTCGTCTGCGACAAGGCCGGTTTCGACGCGCTCATGGCCCGCATCGCCAAGTAAAAGGAGGCTGTCATGACGAAACAAGAACTGAACGAAAAGACGGCCGGCGTCATCGAGAACGTCCTGATCACGGAAAAGGGCTCGATCCTCTCGGCGGACAACCGCTTCCTCCTGAAGGTCGCGCGCGACGCGCGCAAGCCGAAGATCGCCGCCGAGGTCGAGAAGGCGTTCGGCGTCCACGTCCTCGCGGTCAACACGATCAACATGAAGGGCGCGACGAAGCAGATCCGCGGCACGCGCCTGACGCGGCGCGAATCCGACTGGAAGAAGGCGGTTGTCACCGTCAAACCGGGCGAGCGCATCGAACTTGCGTAAGGAGAGATATGGCACTTAAAACATACAAGGCCCGTTCGTGCGGCATGCGCTTCCGCGCCTCCGCGTCGTTCGAGGAGATCACTGAGAAGAAGCCGGTCAAGCGCCTGACGGAGGCCCTCCGCAAGAAGGCGGGGCGCAACAACCAGGGCCGCATCACGTGCCGCCACCACGGCGGCGGCGTGAAGCAGCGCATCCGTCTCGTCGACTTCAAGCGCAACAAGTTCGGCGTCGAGGCCGTCGTCAAGGAGATCGCCTACGACCCGACGCGCAGCGCGTATCTCGCGCTGATCGAATACGCCGACAAGACGCTGTCCTACATCCTCGCCCCCGACGGGCTCAAGCAGGGCATGAAGGTCATGAACGGGCCCCAGGCCGAGGCGACGGTCGGCAACTGCCTGCCGCTCGCGCAGATTCCGCTCGGGCTCTTCGTCCACGCCATCGAGCTCGTGCCGGGCCAGGGCGCGAAGGTCGGCCGCTCGGCCGGCAACGCCTGCCAGATCATGGCGCGCGACGGCAAGGTCGTCACGCTGAAGATGCCCTCCGGCGAGATCCGCCTCTTCGACGGCCGCTGCCTCGCCACGGTCGGCACGGTCGGCAACAAGGACTGGGGTTCGATCAAGCTCGGCAAGGCCGGCCGCAAGCGCTACCTCGGCATCCGCCCGACGGTGCGCGGCGTCGCGATGAACCCGGTCGACCACCCGATGGGCGGCGGCGAGGGCCGCACGTCCGGCGGCAGCCACCCGCGCTCGCCGTGGGGCAAGCTCGCCAAGGGCGGCAAGACGCGCCCGAAGCACAAGGCGTCGAACAAGGTCATTGTCAAGAGGAGGAAATAATCCATGAGTCGTTCTCTCAAAAAGGGACCTTATGTCGAGGAGAGCCTCCTCCGCAAGGTCGAGAAGATGCAGGCGGGCGGCAAGAAGCAGCCCATCAAGACGTGGAGCCGCCGGTCGATGGTGCTGCCCGACTTCGTGGGTCTCACGTTCGCCATCCACAACGGCCACCAGCACATGCCCGTGTTCATCACCGAGAACATGGTCGGGCACCGGCTCGGCGAGTTCGCGCCGACGCGGACGTTCAAGGGCCACGGCAACACGGAAAAGAAATAAGGGGATAGACGATGGAGATTCTTGCCATTACCCGCAACCAGCGCATGAGCGCGTTCAAGGGGCGTCCCTTGTGCCGCGCGTGCCAGGGGAAGAAGGCCGTGGACGCGCTGAAGCTCGTCGAGTTCTCGCCGAAGAAGGCGGCCGTGATCATCAAGAAGACGATCGCGAGCGCGATGGCGAACGCGACGCACAACCACGGCGTCACGGACGCGTCGGGGCTTTTCGTCAAGCTCTGCGTCCTCGACGAGGGCGCGCGCATGCGCCGCTTCTGGCCGACGGCCCGCGGATCGGCGCACCCGATCGCGCGCCGGCTGTGCCACTGCAAGGTCGTGTTGACGGACGAGGCCCCCAAGGCCAAGAAGGAGGCGAAGTAACATGGGTCAGAAGGTTAATCCGATCGGTTTCCGCGTCGGCGTCAACCACGCCTGGGGCAGCCGCTGGTTCGCGCCCAAGAAGACGTTCGGCGCGT
>CAVKTW010000206.1:0-2629 GCA_963659085.1 Candidatus Methanomethylophilaceae archaeon
AGTTTATAGCGAACAAAAGGTGTCGGCCACGCTTGATTTGGACGGTGGGTTTGAAGTATAATACCGAACATGGCAAAAGAACGACAGAGCGAGGCATTCAACAAGTCGACGGTTTTCGACAACAAGCTGCGCCCGACGGATTTCGAGGGTTTCGTGGGGCAGGACAAGGTGCGCGACAGGCTCCTCCTGGCCGTCCAGGCGGCGAAGGATCGCGGGGAATCCCTCGACCACGTCCTCTTCTCAGGCCCGCCCGGCCTCGGCAAGACGACGCTCTCCTACATCCTCGGCGAGGCCATGGGCGTCCACGTCAAGACGACCTCCGGGCCCGTCATCACGAAGCCCGGCGACCTCGCGGGTCTCCTGACCTCGCTGGAGCCCGGCGACATCGTCTTCATCGACGAGATCCACCGCATGTCGAAGGCCGTCGAAGAGTATCTCTACAGCGCGATGGAGGACTACGCCATCGACATCATGCTCGACCAAGGGCCGAACGCGCGTTCCGTCCGCCTCGACCTGCCGCGCTTCACGCTCGTCGGCGCGACGACGCGCATCGGCCTCATCGCGGCGCCGCTGCGCGCGCGCTTCGGCCTCGTCAACCGCCTCACCTACTACGAGCCGAAGACGCTCGCCGAGATCGTCCGCCGCTCCGCCGCGAAACTCGGCGTCGACATCGACGACGCGGGCGCGTTCGAGATCGCCCGCCGCAGCCGGGGGACGCCGCGCATCGCCAACAACCTCCTCCGCCGCGTCCGCGACTACGCGCAGGTCAACCACGGCAACTTCATCACCGGCGAGGTGGCGACGAGTTCCCTCTCGCTCCTGGAGATCGACCCGCACGGACTCGACGAGATGGATCGGAAGATTTTGGAGACGATCTGCCTCAAGTTCGCGGGAGGCCCCGTGGGGCTTTCGACCATCGCCGTCTCCGTCTCCGAGGAGCCCGACACCATCGAGGAGGCCTACGAGCCGTTCCTCATCATGGAGGGCTACATCGAGCGCACGCCCAAGGGGCGCGTCGCGACGCCCCTCGCCTACGAGACCATCACGTCGTGAATGTCGCGCGCGCCCGCGAGCGCGGCGACGAGGCGGTCGATGCCGAGCGCGACGCCGGCGGCCGACGGGATGAGGGGCAGGAGGCTCAAGAACTCCTCGTCGAGCGGATAGTCGCTCTCGCCCGCCTCGGCGCGTTCCGCCCGCGCCCGCTCGAACCGCCGCCGCTGCTCGGACGCGTCACAGAGCTCGCTGAAGCAGTTGGCGAGCTCCATCCCCTTCCAGTAAAACTCCCAGCGTTCCGCCACATCCCCGCGCGTCCGCGCCAGCGACGCCGCCGCCACGGGGTAGTCCGTCAGGAAAACGGCGTCGTCCGCAAACGACGGCTCGATGGTCGCCGCCATGTCGAAGTCGAAGCGGTCGTGGTCGAACGCCCCGACCCACGGATCCCAACGCGCCTCCTTGAGATACGTCTCGCGCACCGTCTGGACGCGGCAGGCGGGGCGTTCGAGCGAAAGCGAGTCGCACAGGAACAGGAGGAGTTCCTCCAGGTCGCGCCGAATGTCCGTGTAGTCCGCGTTGAGGCGGTACCACTCCATCATGGTGAACTCCGGGTTGTGGCGCGTCCCCTTTTCGCCCTCGCGGAAACACGGGCCGATCTGGTAGATCCTGTCGACCCCGGCGGCGAGGATTTTCTTCATCTGGAGTTCGGGGGAGGCGCGGAGGAAGCCGCCCGACGCCGTCGGGCAGAGGATGTGCAACTCCGGCGCGGGCGCGGCGATGAGCGCGGGCGTCGTCACCTCGCAAAAGCCCCGCGCGTCGAAGAACGCGCGGATGAGGCGCAGGCACGTGGCGCGGAAGCGGAGCGTCTCGGCGAAGTCCACGGCTACTCGAACTTGAAGACCTGACCGGGGACGGGGGCCGTGACGGCGCGGATGCCCTGCTCGCGCAGAATCTCCGCCATCGCCGCGACCTTCTCGGGCTCGCCGTGGATGGCGAAGGCGTGGCGCACGTTGTCCTTGACCTCGGAGATCCAGTGCGTGAGGCCGGCGCGATCCGCGTGCGCCGAGAGCGCGTTGATGACCTCCACGCGGGCGCGGAGGGGAATCTCCTCGCCCAAGATCCGCAGCGTCTCGCGCTTCTCGACAATCCGGCGCCCCAGCGTGTTCTCGGCCTGGAAGCCGCAGATGAGGACGATGTTGTCGGGGTCTGTGACGCCGTGCTTCAGGTGGTGGAGGACGCGCCCGCCCTCGCACATCCCGCTCGCCGCGATGATGACCATGGGCCCCGGCATGTCGTTGAGCGTCATCGACTCCTCCGGCGTGCCCACGAAGGACATGTTGGGGCAGACGAGGGGGTCGCGCCCCTGCGCGATCATCGCCTTCGCCTCGTCGTTGTAGACCTCGCGGTGCTTCGCGTAGATCTCCGTCGCCTTGCGCGAGAGCGGCGAGTCGATGAAGACGCGCACCTCGCGCGGGAACTTCCCCTTGTCCGCCAAACGGTTGAGGTAGTAGATGACCTGCTGCGTCCGCCCGACGGAGAACGCGGGGATGATGAGCTTCGCGTTGTGGCGGTCGATGTGCCGGAGGTAGGTCTCCAAGCGATATTCCACGTCGTCGGCCGGCGGGTGGAAGCGGTC
>CAVKTW010000207.1:0-3957 GCA_963659085.1 Candidatus Methanomethylophilaceae archaeon
TGAAGGGAGGCGCGCAGGCGGGACGCGCCCGCCAACCCCGTGAAGTAGCGGAAGAGGTGCGTGTGCATGTGGCAGGCGACGAAGGCGTCGAGCGACGGGATGTGGTCGAGCGGAAACCGCGCGGCCAGTTGCGCGTGGAACGCTTCCAACGCCGTCACGTGCCGCGCCAAAAGATCCAAAGCCTCCTCTTTCGTGCGAACGGGCTTCTCGCGCCCCGCCTTGAGACGCGCGAAGATCCCCGGATCGGACAGGGCCGCCCGGCCGATCATGACGGCCGCCACCCCCGTCTCGGCCATGGCGCGAAGCGTTTTCAAATCAACGACGGAGCCGTTGCCCGTGATGGGGACACGCGCCCGTTGGACGACTTGCGCGAGGAGAGGCAGGTCGCACGCGCCGCCGTGCATCTGCGACGTGAAACGCGCGTGGATGGTGACACCCGCCGCGCCCGCCCGCTCGGCCGCGTCCACGAGCTCGAACACACGGACGTCCTGGGGATGGGGCCCTAAGCGCGTCTTCAAGGTGACGGGCAGCGGCGTGTTCTCCCGCATCGCCGTGAGGAGGCGGAAGACTTTCGCGGGATCCTCCACGAGTTTCGCGCCCGATCCGCTTCGCGTCACCTTCGTCATGGGGCAGCCCGCGTTGAGGTTGAGCTCGCAGAACCGCTCGGCGGGGACGCGCCGTGCCGCGACGGCCACCTCGCGCTCGTCCGAGCCGAAGAGTTGGCACGCGACGGGCCCTTCCCCCGGCAAGACCTCCATCAAGTGGCGCGTCGGCGACGAGAGGTGGCTCAACCCCGCCGCCGAGACCATTTCGGTGTAAGTCAGATCCGCGCCCCCCGCCGTCGCCATCAGGCGAAACGGAGCGTCCGTGAATCCCGCGAGCGGCGCCAAGACGTATCGCATCTAATCCGTGGGAGCCGTGTCTTCCGGCGCGGGCTTCCGAGGCGGGGGATTCAAGACGGGATCGACATAGACGCCGTCCTCACCCACCACGGACGCGAAGCACACGTAGCTCGGCGCACCAAAGCCCGTCCCCGCGTTGCGCCCGAAGACGGCGATGTCCACGCGGTTCGTGGGGGAGACACGAGCCTTGTCGATTGTGACTTTCACCGCGTTGGGGGCGAGCGTTTCGAGGGTGACGCTCTCCCCGTGCGTTTGGACGAAACGGAATTCCTCCGCGCCCGTCGCGGTGATCGTGAACGCGCGTTCGTTCGCCTGGCCGCGCAGGACAAACGCCCACGCGAAGGGCGAGCGGTAGGTGAGCTCCGGGAGAACCGTCTCCTCCGCGAGGGGAGGTGTCTCCACCGTGATGGGCGCCAAGGGCGGAATCGACTGGAGCGTCATCGCGGCGGCGGCCTTCTGAAGTCTGTTCGTGTCGACCCCTTGGGGCGGCAACGCCGTCGGATGCGCCTTGGGCGACGTGTAGTCGTCCTCGCCCGCGACGGCGACGAGGCTCTTGCGGATGAGCGTCATGATCGTGGGCGCGAGGAGATGCCGCCGGATGAGCCCCGCCTTCACGACGGGCGTGAAACTCCCCGACGCGAGCAGGGCCGCCCTGAGATACGGCAGATCCGACCAGCTCGCCCCCGCCGTCGTCAGCCAATACGGCGTGATCGACGCGAAGACATCGCCGTGCGTGCCGACGGGCGGAACGTCCGCGTTCGCCGGGAAGACCCAGACCTGGTTCAGGAGGTAGAGGTTCTTCATGAAATCGAGGTTGGCGACTTCCGTCGTCACGAGGGCCCGCGAGATGGAGCGCCAGTAAGGGCCGCCCACGAACGCCCGCGAGCAGTTCCCGAACGTCGGATACGTGAAGACGACGTTGGGCGCGTTGAGGTCAAGCCCGCGCCGCCGCCCCTCGAAGTCGAAACGCACCTCCGTGAGCCCGGGGAATGACGCGAGGAACTTCCGTTTCGCCTCGGCCCCGTTCGGGGAGTGGTCGCGGTCGCGGTTCATGTAAAGGTCGCCCGCCCACGGGGACGCGCTCTCGCCGAGAAGGCGAAGCCGGCCGATGAACATCCCGGCGTCGAAATCAAAGACCATGTTCTGCTCGCCCAGCGCGACGACATCCCCGAACGCGCCCGTCGCGTCCACGGTCGCCAAGGGCCCCGTCAGGAGAGGCCGCGTGGACATCTCCCGCGCATACTCGACGAGCTCCTTGAAGCGGCGCTCCGAGGCGACCTTCGCGAAGTCGCGATCCTTCTCGATCACATCGCCCTGGCGGAAACCGAGGTCGATGGCCTTCTCCAGCTCGCGGAACGTCTCGTCCCGCCGCGACGGGTTCTGCGCGAGGGCGCACGCGAGGTTGTAGTGCCACGTCGGGTCGTCGGGCAGGAGCGCGATCCCCTTCTGGCAAACGCTCTCGACCGCCTGCCGGTCTTGCGCGCGCGTGGCGACGATGAGCTCGCGCCGCAGTTTGTTGTGCTCCTGGTAGCGGGAGGGGTAGTCCCAAATGCTGACGGCCGTCGCGAGGAGGAGGCAGAGAACGGTCATTTGAACTTCATCCACTTGGGGAGCTTCACGAGCTTCGCCTCGCGGCTCTGGTTCGTCGCGATGGAGGCACCCGTGCCGATGGACGGCGACTCCAGCGCCGCCACACGCGCCATCAGAGCGTGCTTGCTCAACGCCTCGCGCTCGCGCAGCGTCTGGCTCTTCTCGCGTTCGGCGAGGAGGTCGCCCTCGGCGCGTTTGAGTTTCTCGCGCAGCTGCTCCGTCTCGACGCGGACACGCGCGACATCGTCCATCCCCGCGCGCAAACGCGCGTTCTCGGCGCGGCTTTCCTGAAGCTGGTCGGCGAGCTGCCTCTCCTTCGCCTCGTGGTCGAGCAGCGTCTTCTCGTGGACGCGCTTGAGATCCTCGAAGTCGCGCCGCAGACACGTCGTGCGCGGGTCCTCGGGTCGCTCGATGAGGGCCTTGCGCGTCATGTCGGAGAGATCGCGCCCGCTCATCTTCAGAATCTCGTGCCGCCGCTCCGAGAGTTCGTCAACGCGGGCCTGGTGGCGTTTACGCGCCTCCTCGAACGACGTCTTCTCCCGCGCAAGCGTCTCCTCCAAATGCGCCGCCTCGTCCTGCATGATCTTGAAGACGGCCGCCTGAATGTCGGCGACTTCGCTGGCGGCGGCGGGCAACCGCTTGAGTTCGTCCTCCAGCGCGACGACTTGCTCGGCGAGTTTCGCCGCGCGCGCGAACGCCTCCTCGGCGCGGGCGGTCTCCTCCTTCGCGCGAACGGCCAGCGCGTCCGCCCGCTCGCGTTCGCGCGCGAGGTCGCTCTCGCACGCGGCGAGACGCCCGGCGAGCGCGGCGTGGTCAACCTCCTTCGCGCGGAGAGTCGCCTCCAACTCCTTGACGCGCGTCTCGTCCACGACGACTTTCTCGACGATTTTCTCAACCACCTTCTCGACGACGCGCTCGCGGGGCGGTTCGGGCGACGGCTCGGGCGGCGGCGCGGGAGGCGCGACCTCGACGGGCGACGCGGCGGGCTGGGCTTCGGCGGGATTGGCCTCGACGAGATTGTCCTCGACCTCCGACGTCGGCGCGATGACCTGTTCGGGAGGCCGCTCCTCCTCGAACGGCGCGCGCACCTCAACGAGCTGCGCACCCAGGGGCAACCGGCCGCTGGCGAGCAGGGCCTCCGCCGCCGCGCGGTGGAACGGGCCTCGCGGATTGCCGTCGCCCAGGTCGATGGAGAAGCGCATATCCAAGAAAGGCACGTCCTCGACGCGCGTCCATTGGATCTGGTCGTTCGAAATCTCCTGTCCGGGCTGGACGCGCCCCAAACGCGCCCACTCGATCAGCTTCTCGCGCGTCTCAGGGCCGAACGTCTCGTCTTGCGTCCGCAGATACCACGTTGCCTCGCTCACGGCGGTGCCTCCTTGTGTCTCGCGGCTCAACGCCCCAGGATGTCCTTGAGGTCGGCCTCGGCCGTCGTCGTCGGCTTGAGGCCGAACGTGTCGACGAG
>CAVKTW010000208.1:0-6653 GCA_963659085.1 Candidatus Methanomethylophilaceae archaeon
TGTATTCGGCCGCGTAGTGGTTCTTGATCACCTTGTCCTCGACGATGCCCATGCCCGTCTCCTCGACGGCCATCTTCGCGAGGGGGATGCGCTGGCGGTTCGCCGCGAGGGCGGCGGCCTTGAAAATCTCGTCGACGCGCTCTTGCGTGAAGGTCGCGAACGTGTTCTGCGCCTGGCGGACGCGCTCGAGAAGGGCCTCGAACTGGGCGACTTCCTCATCCGGCCCCATGGCCGGGTTGCCTGCTGGATCTGACATGTCTTGCCTTTCTGTAGTTTTGACCGTTTTGCGGGGAAAAACGCCCGCAAAAGATTGACGAATAGTATACGCTTTTTTGCCGCGTCTTTCAAGGGACGACTTGATTTCACCGCGACAAATCTATATAATGCCCCTCGATGACAACCCCGGAAAGGTTTCCCCATGAGACTTAAAATCGACGAGAAATGGACGGCGCTCGCCCTGCTGTGGGTCGCCTTCTTCCTGCAACAAGGCACGCGCCAGCTCTTCGGGCCCTCCGTCCCGGCGATGGGCGTCTCGCTCCACGTCGACCACGTCGCCCTGGGGCTTGTCGGCACCGTCTTCGCCGTCGTCTACGGGCTGTCCGTCCCCTTCGCGGGCGTCGCCGCCGACTTCTTGAGCCGCAAGTGGATGGTCGCCGTCGGCGTGGGCGTCTTCTCGTTCGGCATCTTCGCGTCGGGCTTCGTCGCGAGCGCGGGGCTTTTGATGGCGACTTACGGCGTTCTCAACGGTTTGGGGCAGACCTTCTACTACCCCTCCGCGAGTTCCCTCATCTCGCAGCTCCACAAGGACTCACGCGCCACGGCGATGTCGATCCTGCAACTGGGGCTCTACATCGGCATCGTCGGGTGCGGGACGCTCGCGGGCTTCCTCGCGGGGCGCGGCGGCGAGAGTTGGCGGACGCCATTTTGGGTCTTCGGAGGGCTGGGGATTCTCTGGGCGCTCGTCCTCGCGGTCTTTCTGCGCAACACGAAGCCCGTCGCCGTCGCGTCCGCCGCTCCAAAGGCGAGCATCGCCGAGGCGTGCCGCGCCCTCTTCACGAAACCGACCGCCCTCGCGATCACGCTGGGACTCGCGATGATGATCTACGTCGACATCGGCTTCAAGAACTGGATGCCCACGCACTTGCAGGAGACGTTCCTCGACAGCGTCCCCTCGCTCAAACAGTGGGCGGGGCTTCACGCCGTCCTCTGGCACTACCTCGGCGCGGCCGCCGGCATCCTCTTGGGAAGCCGCCTCGGCGACAAACTCGCGCCGTCGCGTCCCGGCATCCGCCTGGAGATGGGTGTCTGCGGGCTGGGGCTCGCGATCCCCTTCATCGTCTGGATGTCGCTCGCGCCGACGTTCGCGTCCGCCCTTCTCGCGATGCTCGGCTTCGGGTTCTTCCGGGGGATCTACGACTCGAACTTCATGGCCTCGTTCTTCGACGTCGTCGAGCCGCGCTACCACGCCTCCGGGGTGGGGATCATGATGTGCGTCGCCTTCCTCTTCGGCTCGATCTCCTCGACGGTGCTGCCATGGATCGCGAAAGCCCTCGGCGGCAACATGGCCCTCTCGATGGCCTCGCTGGGCCTCTTCTACCTCGTCGGCGCCGCCCTGCTCCTCACCGCCCGCGCCTTCACCCTCACACGCGACCTCACGCGGTGACGGAGAAGCGTCCGTCCGCCGCAGTCGGCGGCGGACGCGCGATCACGGTTGAGGCTTTTCGACGGCGGCAGGGAGGGACACCTCCACGACGGTCAGGAACGCCTGGTGGTCGGAGAGTTCGGTGTTCGGGAAGACTTTGCCCGCGCCCCGCGCCGTGAAACCGCGTGAATAGATGTGGTCGAGCGCGCTGTCCCCATACCGCGCCGACGGATGCGTGCCGCGCGCGTTCGGCGGCAGGAGCGCGAGGAGGTTCAAAAACCCCGCCTTCTCGAAGAGCGTGAAAATCTCCTCGTCCTTGAACTCCATCCGCCACGGATCGGCGTTCATGTCGCCCGCCACAAGGACAGGGCGCGACGGGTCCTCGGGCGTCTCCAGCGCGAGGATCTCGCGGACGGCCCGCGTCCGCTTGGCGCGGTTCAAGTCCTTAGCCGCCTTCGTGTTCGCCCGGTAGTTCGACTTCAGGTGGACGGCGTAGACCGCGCCCGTGACGGTCGGCGCGACGAGAAGCTCCGCGTGGGCGTAGCCACGCGGCGGTGTCTCCTTCCCCGCCGAGGCGAATGTCGCCCATGCGTTCGTGACGACGGGCAGCGTCGTCGCGATGAGATCCTGCTGCTGGTCGAAGCGGTCGCGCCGCCGATACGCCGAGAGCGCGGCGACGCGGAGGTTCTTGCGGCCGATCTCGGCGATGAGGTTCGTCGCCGCGTTGCCGCGAATCTCGTTCAGGCACAGGACGACCTCGTTCGTCCCCTCGGGGTCGAGCGAGCCGATGGCCTCCGCGAGCATGCGGGCGACGGCGCGGGAGGTCGCCGCCTCGACGTCGGGATGGGCGCGGTGTTCGGCGCGGCCCGACGGAAACCAGTTGCCGTTCCACGTGCCGACGATGATGGCGGAGAGGAGGAGGGAGAGGAACGTGTTCATGGGAGGGGATTTTGGAGCGTCCCGCCGAATTGGTGGGCGGGCGAGGATTCGCGGTTGTGCGGCTGGCTGCGGTAGAGCGACCAGCCGTTGTTGAGCCAAAACGAGATGCCGCAGACCCACATCGCCGGGACGAGCAGGCCGTGGTTGCCGGAGATCTCCGCGACCATGACAATCGCCGCCATCGGCGTGCGGATGGCGGCGGCGAGGAAGCCCGCCATGCCGACGAGCGCGAACGCCTCCGGGTGGATGCCGAACGAGTCCGGCAGCACGCGCTGGAAGAGGAGACCCACCGCCGCGCCGAGCGTCGCGCCGCAGACGAGGGCCGGCGCGAAGACGCCGCCCGAGCCGCCGCTCGCCACCGTGCAGGATGTCGCGACGGCCTTCGCGAAGAAGACGAGCAGGAGCGCGAGGATCGTGAGGGACTCGCCCGAGAGCGTCCGCTGGATGACGGGGTAGCTCGTCCCCAAGATGTCCGGGACGAAAAACGCGAGCGCGCCCGTCGCGAGGCCGCCCAACGCGACGCGCAGCCACCCCGGGACGGGCAGGGACGCGAACACGCGCTCCGTCCGCGTGAAACAGCGGATGTAGAAGCGCGAGCCGAAGACGATGACGAGCGCGAGGACGAAGTAGGGCAAAAGCCTGAGGCCGTTCGCGTAGACGATGTCCGTGGGCATCGAGAAGAGCGAGCCCCACCCGTAGAAGCAGGCGAAGATCGTGTAGGCGACGGTCGCGGCCGTGAAGCACGGGAGGATGCAGTCGTATTCGACGTCGCTCGACGAGTAGAGAACCTCGAAGCCGAAGATCGCGCCGGCCAGGGGGGCCTGGAAGAGCGCGGCGATGCCGGCGGAGATCCCGGCCGTCATCAAGATGCGCCGCGCCCGCGCGGGGAGCGAGAACCACGAGGCGACGAGGCTGCCGCACGCCGCGCCCAAGAGCGTGACGGGGCCCTCGTAGCCCGCCGAGCCGCCGGAGGCGACGGTCAGGACGGAGGCGACCGACTTCACCGGCAGCACCGCCGGCGGCACGTAGCCGCAGCGGCGGTGGAAGGCGAGGATCGCGCTGTCCGTGCCGCGCGCGTGCTCAAGCGAGTCGAAGCGGCGGATGAGCAGATACCCCGCGAGCGCGCCGACGGCGGGCAGGACGAGGCAGAGCCACCGCCACCCCGACGCGGCGGCGGGCTCGGCGATCCACGCGAAGCCGAGGTCGATCATGGCGCGGAAGGCGGCGACGACGAGCCCCGACAACACGCCGACGAGCAACGCCTGCGTGAAGAACTTCCCCGTGCGAAAAGAAAGGCCCTTCCCCGCGAGGAAGAACCTGAATGACGAGATGGAAAGACGTCGAAACACCTTTCCCCTTTTAGATCAAATTTTTCGCCTCGTTGCACTTGATCTTGCGGCCCTGGATCTCGCGGTCGTTCAACGCCGCGCACGCCTTCTCGGCCTCGGCGCGGTTCGGCATCTGGACGAAGCCGAAGCCCTTGCTCTTGCCGTTGGCGCGGTTCGTGACGAGGCGCACGTGGCTGACCGTGCCGAACGCGGCGAACTCGGCGCGGAGCTGCTCCTCGGTCATGTCGTAGCTCAGGTTTCCGACGTAGATCTCGACGGAGCCGTCGGCGGGCGCCGGGTGCGGCTTGCGCTTCTCGAAGGGGCGGTCGTCCTTGCGGCCCTGTTTCGCGGCGCCCTTCTGGGCGGATTTGGAACACGCGCACGTGGAGCGGCACGCGCAGACGATCTTCGCGAGGATGATCGCCGCGATGAAGCCGACCGCGCAGGAGAGGGCGGCCAGCGTCCACGCCTGGCATTCGTTCGTTTCAAACAACTCGAAAGTCTTCAGCAGACAGTCCATTTTTTCTTTCTTCTTTCTTTTTTTGTTTTGTGGCCTCGGCAGACCTCAGTGGCGACCGTAGTCTCCGAGTGATTTCATGCGGCTGGGGTGGCGCAACTTGCGCAACGCCTTCGCCTCGATTTGGCGGATGCGCTCGCGCGTGACGTTGAAGAGACGCCCGACCTCCTCCAGCGTCCGGCTGAAGCCGTCGGATAACCCAAAGCGGAAATCGACGACCTGGCGCTCGCGGTCGGTCAGGGTGTTCAGGATGTCGCGCAAACGCTCCTTGAGGAGGTGGCCTTCCGTCACCTCGAACGGGTTTTCGCTCGTCAAGTCCGGGATGAAGTCGCCGTAGTGCGCGTCGTCGCTGTCGCCCACCTTCGATTGAAGGGAGATCGGCTGCTGCGCGATGCGGCGGACGTCCCGAACCTCGTCGATGGGCAGATCCATCTCCTTGGCCAGCTCCCGCTCGTCGGGCTCGCGCCCGAGGTCCTGGATGAGCCGTTTCTGGACCCGCATCAACTTGTTGATCTTCTCGATCATGTGCACGGGAATCCGGATCGTGCGCGCCTGGTCGGCGATGGCGCGGGTGGCGGCCTGTCGAATCCACCACGTCGCGTAGGTCGCGAACTTGTAGCCGCGCTTGTATTCGAACTTCTCGACCGCCTTCATGAGGCCGGTGTTGCCCTCCTGGATGAGGTCGAGGAACGAAAGCCCGCGGTTCATGTATTTCTTGACGATGGACACGACGAGGCGGAGGTTGGCCTCCACCATCTTCGTGCGGGCGGCCTGACCCGCCTTCAGGACGCGGCGGAGCTCGGCGAACGTCGTGATGAACTCCTCGCCCGGCATGCCGAAGAGGGCCTCGTATTTGGCCATCTTCGCCTTCAGGGCCTTGAGCTCCGCGTCGCGTTTCTTCACCGAGCGCGTCGGCTGCGTCTTGAGCTGCGTGTATTTCGACACGAGCTGGCGGTAGGGCAGGTAGATCCGCTCGTCGGCCTCGGCGCAGAGCGTCTCGAGAACCTTCTGCTTGAAGCTCAGGTCGTCGAAACAGCGGTGGAGCGCCTCGCGCGCGTTCTTGAGGGCCTTCTCGGCCCCCCGCAGGACGCGGGGCGGCGTCTTCTCGTCGGCACGCAGCGTCAAGTATCGCTCGCTGGCCTCGCGAAGGCGCTTCTCGACGTCCTGGATCTGCTTGCGGAACGCGGGGATGCGCGAGATGTAGGCGTCGCGGTTGTCCTCGAACTTGTCCATGACGACGCGGTCGAAGCGCTCGCCCTTGAGCTCGAGGCGGCTTTGCCCCTCCAGCTTGTTGAGCTGCTCGATATACATCTTCGGGACGAAGAGGAACCTGTTGAAGACGTCCTGCGCGAGCGTCTCGGCCTCCTCGATCGTCGTGCAGATCGAGACCTCCTCGTCGCGCGAGAGCAGCGGGACCTGGCCCATCTGGTGCAGATACATCCGGATGGGATCCTCGATCATGTCGGCCGCGCGCGTCTTCGGGTCGGAGGCCTTGGCGTTCTTCGCGTCGAGATACTTCTTGACGTCCTCCTCGCGGATGACTTGGACGTTGAGGACCTCGAGCATCTTGAGATACTTGTCGGACTGGATCTCGTCGACGATGTTGGACGGGAGGAACTGGTTCAGCTCCTCGAACGTCACGTAGCCGCCGTTCTCCTCGCTGCGCCGCTTGACGTCGCGGATGATGTCCTTGATGTCCGCGTCGTGGAGGACGGACTCCCCCCCGCCGGAGGCGAGGACGACGTCGGCGTCGGCGGGGTCGAGCTCCATGTCGACGCGGGCGGCCGTCGGCAGGACGGCCTCGGGGGTCTCGCCCTCCTCGCCCTCCTCGCCGGACAGGCCCTTCAACTCGGCGCGCTCGACCTCGACGGCGAGGCTGTCGACGTTGAGCTTGGCGGCCTCGCGCTCAAGTTCGTCGACGGAGGCGTCGTCGAACTCGGGGTTGGCGGTGGCTTGGACGCGCGGCGGGCGTCCCCGGCGGCCACGGGGCTTCTGGGGGGCGTCCGTCCCGGCCGGCGCCGAATCCGTCCGGGGGGCTTTTTCCGCCTCCTGTCCCGATCCGCGCCGAGCCGTCAACGTCTTTTTTGTCCTCGCCATAGTTTCTCCAAGTCTACAATTCACCCAATCTCACCTTGTCAAGGGTTATCGGACATTATATCATAAAGCCGTTTCCGTGTCTACAAGGGAAAACACGCGGAACATCGCGCTTCGTGCGCCAGTGAGCCTC
>CAVKTW010000209.1:0-4170 GCA_963659085.1 Candidatus Methanomethylophilaceae archaeon
CGCCTCACCGAAAAGTCCTCCGCCTTCGTTTCGCTCATGGAGATATTATACCATACGCGGATGGGCTTTGGCGCAGACATCCTTGAGGCGCTCGACCGACACGTGCGTGTAGATCTGCGTCGTCGAGAGCGAGGCGTGGCCGAGCATCTCCTGGACGCTGCGCAAGTCCGCGCCCGCGTCGAGAAGGTGCGTCGCGAACGAGTGGCGAAGCTTGTGCGGGCTCAAGTCCGTCGGCAGACGCGCCTCGGCGAGATACCGCTTCATGCGCCGCTCGACCGTCCGCGCCGTGAGCGGCCCCCGGCGATCCGACAGGAAGACGCGATCCTGTGGCGACGATGGGATGTCGGAGTCCGACGCCACATAGTCGCGCAACCGTTCGAGCGACGCGCGCGCCCGCGAGCCGAGGATCACAAGCCGCTCCTTCGACCCCTTGCCCATGACGACGAGGGACCCGCGCGTGAGGTCAAGCGATTCCCACACGACGCCGAGCATCTCGCCGACGCGGCACCCCGTCGAGTAAAGGCTCTCGAACAACGCCTCGTCGCGCAACGCCCCGTAGTCGTCGAGAAGCCCCGCCTCGCGGTCGGCGCGCGGGCACTTGAGGAAGCGGTCGATCTCCGGCGGCGAGAGCGTCTTGGGCAGCGCATGGGCGAGGCGCGGCCCGCGCAGGAGCTCGAACGGGTTGTCGCGCACGACCTCCTCGCGCTGGAGGAAGCGGAAGAACGTCCGCGCCGCCGAGAGTTTGCGGCGCACGGTCGTCGCGGCGGCCCCCTGCGACGCCAAGGCGGCGGCGAAGCGTCGCGCGTCCATGTCGGAATACGATGGCCACGCGAAGGGCGATGCCGCGTCCGCCCCCCAGCGGAACGACACCACCTGCCCGACGTCCGCGAGATAACTTTCGACCGTCCGAGGGGAGGCGTTGCGCCCGCCCCGGAGCGACTCGACGAAACGCCTCAGGTGGGGATCCGCCAGCGCGTCTCGGTGCGGGGGAATCATGACGGGGAGGCGAGTGCCTCGTCCAGGCCGGGCACCTGGGCCGCGTAGGACTTCGCCACCTTCCGCAGGGCGGCGGCCTGCCGCGCCGAGAGGGAGGGTCGCCGCGCATACTGCTTGGCGATGGAGTCGACGAATTCCTTGTCGTCGTAGACACGCTTGCCGAGTTTCCGCGCCGGCCGCCACTCCTTGACATCCTTCAGGAGCGCGAGAATCTTGGTGATCGCGGGGTCTTCCTCGACTTTCGCGAAGCCCTCGGGGACGAACGCCTTGAGTTTCTCGCGGATCGCCTCGCCGTCGGGAAGCCCCGCCGCGTTCTCGCCCGCCGTCCGCGCCAAGATCTGGAACTGCCTCATCGAGAGTGCCTTGCCGCCCGCATACTGGTCGTGGAGGGACTTCATGAACGCGCCCTTCTCGCTCAACCCCAGGCGATCCAAGACTTGGAAGCAGAACGCGACGAGCTCGGGGTCGGCGCGGGGGGAGAGCGTCGCCGCCGCCGACGGGGCGAGCCCCAGCTCCTTCAGCCGCTTCTCGCAGTCGGGGATCTGGTCGGCGTAGACGAGCGCCGTCCGCGCCAAGGACTGCAACTGCCGCGCCGAGAGGACGCGCTTGCCCTCGGCGGCCTGCTTGCGGACGCTCTCGACGAACGCCTTGTCGTCGTAGGTGCGCGAGCCGACTTTCGCCGGGGGTTTCCACGAGGTGACGCCATCCAACATCGCGAACACGGCGTCAAAGGCGGCCTTCGAGGGCGGGGCCTCCTCCGGGATCGTGCCGATCTCGCGCGTCAAGTTGTCGTAGAACGCCGAGAGGACGCCGTTGAGATCCGCCTGACCCTCCTCGATCTCGTCGAGCTGGGCCTCCATCTGCGCCGTGTAGCCCACGGAGAAGAGGTCGTTCAGACGCTTGACGAGCCAGTCGCAGACGAGCCGCCCGCGTTCGAGGGGGATGAGCTTGCGCTTTTCCGTCGTCGCGTAGCCGCGCGTCTTCAGGGTCTCGATGGTCGCGGCGTAGGTCGACGGCCGCCCGACGCCGTTCTCCTCCAACGCCTTGATGAGCGAGGCCTCCGAGTAGTGCGACGGGCCCTTCGTCTCCTTCTCCTCCGAGACCCACCGCACGGGCTCAAGCGTCTCGCCGACGGCGACGCGGGGCAGATACGCCACCTCGTCCGTCTCGTCGTCGTCCTCGCCGTCGGGCGTCTTCTTCTTGAGGGAGAGTTTCATCACCTTCAGGAAGCCCTCGAAATCAACGGTCGTCGCGGAGGCCGTGAACGCATACGTGTGCGCGAGCGACGGCTTGTGCGCCGCCAACGCGAGGGTCGTCACGGTCGTTTTCGCGTCGGCCATCTGACTCGCGACGAACCGCCGCCAGATGAGGTCGTAGAGTTTCGCCTCGGAGGCGTCCAACTTCTCGCCCGCCGCCTGGGGCGTGAGGTCGACCTTCGTCGGGCGGATCGCCTCGTGCGCCTCCTGCGCCTCGACGCCGTTCTTGGACTTCGCCGCGTAAATGTGCGGCTTCTCCGGGTAGAATTCGGGCCCGCACGTCCGCTCGATGTAGTCCTTCGCCGCCTGCCGCGCCTCGGCGGAGACGCTCAGCGCGTCCGTTCGCATGTAGGTGATGAACCCCGCCTCGTAGAGGCTCTGCGCGAGTTTCATCGTCCGCCCCGGGTTGAATCCGAGGACGCTGGAGGCGGCCTGCTGGAGCGTCGACGTCGTGAACGGCGGCAGGGCGCGGCGGACCTTCTTCTGCTCCTTGACGCCCGTGACGCGCAGTTCGGCCTCGTCGAGGTCGAGCAGGATCGCCTGCGCCACCTCCGGCGCGGCGATCGCGGGCTTCTCGCCGTCGAGCTTGGCCAGCCGCGCGATGAACGTCTTCGCGTCGCCCGCCTTCTTCGCCTCGACGCCGATCATGTAGTAGACGGCGCTCTTGAACGACTCGATCTCGCGCTGGCGCTCGACGAGAAGCCGCAGCGCGACGGACTGGACGCGCCCCGCGCTCAACGTGCGGTTGTTCGCGCAGGCGATGTTCTTCCAAAGGAGCGGCGAGACGCGGTAGCCGATGAGGCGGTCGAGGATGCGGCGGGCCTGCTGCGCGTCCACGAGCTTCGAGTCGATGTCGCGGGGCGACGCGACGGCGCGGAGGACGGCCTCCTTCGTGATCTCGTTGTAGGTGACGCGGTGGAAAGCCTTGTCCCCCGCGACGGGGGCGAGAACCTCGTGGAGGTGCCAGGCGATGGCCTCCCCCTCGCGGTCGGGGTCACTCGCGAGGAAAATCTCGTCCGCGCCCTTCGCGGCCGCCTTCAACTCCGAGACGACCTTCCCCTTGCCGTCGGAGACGACATACTTCGGCGTGAACGACCAGTGGTGCGGCGAGACCTCCGCGATCTTGATCGCCTGGTTCTCCTTCGGCAGGTCCCGGATGTGGCCGACGGAGCTCTTGACGACGAAGTCGCGCCCCAGGTATTTGCCGACCGTCTTGGCCTTCGCGGGCGATTCCACGATGAAAAGTTTGTTCCCCATGCCGCCTCCCCTTCCCGCCCGTCAGATCAAGTTCCGCGACACGAGATGCTCGGCGATCTCGACCGCGTTCAAGGCCGCGCCGCGCAGGAGCTGGTCGCCGGAGACGAACATCTCAAGGCCGCGGTTGTCGTCGCGCGAGAGATCCCGGCGGATGCGCCCGGCCAAAACGTCGTCGCGCCCGCTCGCGTCGAGCGGCATCGGATAGGCGTTCGCCGCCGGGTCGTCGACGACGCGGACGCCCGGGGCGCGGCGCAGGATCTCGCGCGCCTCGTCGGGGGTGATCTCCTCCTCGAACTCCAGGTTGAGCGACTCCGAATGCGCCCGCGCGATGGGGACGCGGACGCACGTGCAGGAGAGGCGCAGCTCCGGGTGGTGGAGGATCTTGCGCGTCTCGTTGCGCATCTTCAACTCCTCCAGCGTGTAGCCGTTTTCGGGGTCGAAGGCGTCGATGTGCGGGATGAGGTTGCAGACGAGCGGATGCTGGAACGCCTTGACCGTCGGCGGCTCGCCCGCCGCGTAGGCGCGGATCTGCGCCTCCAGTTCCTGAAGGCCGGGCGCGCCCGCGCCGGAGGCGGCCTGGTAGGTCGCGGCGACGACGCGCCGAAGCCGCTTCGCGCGGTGGAGGGGCGCGACGGCCTCCAGCATGATGGCCGTCGTGCAG
>CAVKTW010000210.1:0-8894 GCA_963659085.1 Candidatus Methanomethylophilaceae archaeon
GACGACCCTGTGGAGGTGCGCGAGGTGACGGAGGCGGACATCGACGCCCTGCGCGGCCGCCTGAACGCGATCCTCTTTTTCGACTGAGGGCGTGGTGCGTTCGTGGCCTGCACTTGCTTTCGGCGGGGATTTTTAGGATAATATACCCCTATGACTGAAAACCAATGGCTTAAGACACAGGCCGATAAAGTGCGAAAGGCTGACTACATCGATCCGGCTCTTTATCGGAAGTATGGCGTGAAGCGCGGCTTGCGGAACGACAACGGAACGGGCGTTCTCGTCGGGCTGACGACCATCGGCAATGTCCACGGTTACGTGATGGACGAAGGGGAGCGCAAGGCGATCCCCGGCGAACTCTTCTACCGTGGCATCAACGTGAAAGACATCGTCCGCGCCGACCGGCGCGAGCACCGCTTCGGCTACGAGGAGGCGGCGTATCTGCTCCTCTTCGGGGAACTGCCGACCTCGCGCCAACTCGTCGACTGGAAGCGGCGCATCGGCGCGACCCGACGCCTCTCGGATGGCTTCAAGGAGAACGCCATCATGAAGCACCCCCCGAAGGACATCATGAACGGCCTCGCGCGCGCGACGCTCTTCGCCTACGCCTTCGACGCGGACGGCAACCCGGACGACCTCTCCCTGGAGCGGTGCCTCGCGCAGTCCATCGGGCTCATCGGCGGGATGCCGACCATCGCCGCCTACGCCTACCAGGCGAAGAAGCACTACCACGACAACGGCTCGCTGATGATCCGCAACCCCGACTCGCAGAAGTCGACGGCCGAGAACATCCTCCTGTTGGTGCGCGACGACGGCCACTACACGAAGCTGGAGGCCGAGATCCTCGACTTGGCGCTCATCCTCCACGCCGAGCACGGCGGCGGCAACAACTCCGCGTTCACGACGCACGTCGTCACCTCGTCGCACTCCGACATCTACTCGTCCATCGCCGCGTCCATCCTCTCGCTCAAGGGCGCGCGCCACGGCGGGGCGAACCTCCGCGTCATGCGGCAGATGGACGAGATGCGCGAGAACGTGCGGAACTGGGACAGCGACGGCGAGGTCGCCGACTACCTCGCGCGGATCGCCGACAAGAAGGCCGGCGACGGGACGGGCCTCATCTACGGCCTCGGCCACGCCGTCTACACGATCTCCGACCCCCGCGCCATCATGCTCAAGGAGAAGGCGCGCGCGCTCGCCCGCGAGAAGGGGCGCGAGGACGAGCTGCGCCTCTTCGAGCAGGTCGAGCGCCTCGGCCCCGCCGTCGTCAAGGCGCGTCACGCGCGCGCGGAGGACGTCTGCGCGAACGTCGACCTCTACTCCGGGCTCGTCTACGACATGCTGGGCATCCCCCGCGACCTCTACACGCCGCTCTTCGCCGTGGCGCGGTGCGTCTCGTGGTGCGCCCACCGCATGGAGGAGCTCGTCAACACGGGGCCCATCATCCGCCCGGCCTACAAGCCGATCTACCACCCCCGGACGTATGTCCCGCTGGCGAAGCGCAAGGCCGCGCGATGAAGACGCTCTCCATCGTCGTGCCCGTGTTCAACGAAGAGGCGTGCGTCCACGCCTTCTGCGAGACCGTCTTCGCGCTGTCGCTCGATTGCGCGTTGGAGGTCGTCTTCGTCGACGACGGCTCGACCGATGGGACGCTCGCCCGCGTCAAGGAACGCGCGGCGAGCGACGCGCGCGTCCGCTTCGTGAGCTTCTCGCGGAACTTCGGCAAGGAGGCCGCCCTCGTCGCGGGTCTCCGCCACGCGACCGGCGATTTCGTCGTCACGATGGACGTCGACCTCCAGCACGACCCCGACTTGCTCAAGCCGATGCTCGCGGCGTTGACGGTCGAGGGCTTCGACTCGGCCGCCGCCTGCCGCACGACGCGCACGGGCGAGCCCGCGCTGCGCAGCTGGTTCGCGCACCGCTTCTACGCGCTCATGAACCGCTACTCCGACGTCGCCCTCAAGGACGGCGCGATGGACTACCGCATGATGACGCGCCCCGTCGTGGAGGCCGTCCTCTCGCTCAAGGAGTCCAACCGCTTCACGAAGGGCATCTACGAGTGGGTCGGCTTCCGGACGAAGTGGATCGCCTGCGCGAACCTGCCCCGGACGGCGGGCGTGTCCAAGTGGAACTTCCTCTCGCTCTTCGCCTACTCCCTGCGCGGCATCCTCGCGTTCTCGACGGCGCCCTTGAGCCTCGCGTCGATCCTCGGCTTCCTGACGACGTGCGCCGCGTTCGCGTATCTCGCCTGGGTCATGGCGAAGTGGATTCTTTTCGGGAGCCCCGTGAGCGGCTGGCCGACGCTCGTGTGCCTCATCCTCTTTTTGGGCGGCCTGCAGCTCTTCGTCATCGGCATCCTGGGCCTCTACCTCGCGGGCGTCTTCCGCGAGACGAAGGCGCGGCCGCTTTACTTCATCCGGGAGCAACGGTAGGAAAAATGCCCACCTACGTCTACGAGGCGAAAGATCGGACACACGCGCGCGCGTGTTGCCGCGACGGCTTCGAGGTCGTCCAGCATTTGGACGAGAAGCCGTTGGCGGCGTGTCCGACGTGCGGGGCGGACGTCTACCGCGTCATCCAGGCGCCGGGCTTGGGGCGCTCCAAGACGGATTTGAACTACCGCGCCAAGCGGGCGGGCTTCCACGCCCTGAAGCGCGTCGGGCGCGGCGAATACGAGAAACTTTACTGAAGGAGGGGTTGGACATGAAGAGCGTTTTCCTTGCGGGCTTGGGCGTCGCCTTGTGCGCGTGGCCGTCGTTCGGCACGACGGTGCGTCTCGTCTACGGCAAGAACTGGCAGCGGGCGGGGCGCGACGTCGCCAAGACCCTCCAGTCGCAGGCGTGGAAGAGCCTCGCGAAGTCGGCGTATCAAGTCGAGCTCGTCGACGAGGAGGATCGCCCCGACAACTCGAAGAACCTCGGCAGCCGCAAGCTCCCGTGCATCTTCGTCCTCGACGACCGCTCGCGCTGCTACTGCGTCATCGACAACGTGCCGTATCAGGCGACGGCGGAGTGGATCTTCCGTCAGGTGAGCCGCGTGACGGCCAAGCGCGCGGAGATCGAAAAGAAGTATGGCACGGACACGGCCGAGGGGTGCGGGCAGCTCATGTTCGCGATGGAGCGGTATGTGGGCGGGCCGAAGCGCGTCATCTCCAAGGGCTTCTACGACGACATCTACGCGAAACTCCGCCAGCTCGACCCCGAGGACAAGACGGGCTGGCTCCGCCACTTCACGATGCCGTTCACCGACCACGAGGGGCGCGCGCGGACGTGCAGCAACGCCGACGGCCTGGAGATCGTCGAGGAGGCGACGTGGTATCGCAAGAACGGCAAGGTCTACGACGGCGAGAAGTTCGTCGAGGAACAGCGCAAACTCCCCGCGAAGCACTTGACGCTTGAGCAGAAGCAGTCGCTTCTGATGGCGAAGTTCGCGCTCTACGCGCCCGATGACATGAACAAGCCCTGGACGAGCGAGAAGAAGCCGGAGATGACCGCGCTCCTCAAGCGCATCGCCGAGGCGGGCGAGGAGACGCTTTGGGGGACCGCCGCCGTCGGGTGGCTCGCCTCCCCGGCGTTCGGCGAGCCGCCGCTCTCGACCTACTGGGGCTGGCGCAAGGGCGATTTCCCGGCGGGCAAGTTCTCGACGGAGGTGAAATACGGCGTCACGCACGCCTTCCCGCTGCCGGGCGACTACACGATTGACTTCGAGCGGACGGGCGGCGCACAGGTGACGGTCGAGTCCGTCACGCTCTACCGGGGCAAGGAGGAGGTCGAGACGCTCAAGCCGCCGTTCGCCGTCAAGATCGACCGCGCCAACGCGGGGCGTTTGACGAAGATGGTCGTCCACGGCACGTCGGGCGGCGAGTCCGAGGGGCGCATCAACATCGTGCGGAAGGTTTTGAAGCCCCGCAAGGAGGCGAAATGATCGAGAGCGTCTTTTTCCGGGATCTCGCCATCCTGATGGCCGTCGCGGGGTTGACGGCCGCCGTCTTCTCGCGCCTCGGCTGGCCGAAGGTCTTGGGCTACATCCTCGCGGGCGTCGTCATGAGCAAGGACACGTGGGGCGGCTCGTTCCTCATCGACCCCGACTCCACGCAGGTCGTCGGGCAGCTCGGCGTCATCTTCCTCATGTTCGGCATGGGGCTGTCCTTCTCGCCGCGCGAGATGCGCGCCGTGCGCACGGTCGTGCTGCCGTCGGCGGTCTTCGATGCGTTCGTCATGATCGCGCTCGGCTATGTCGTCGGCACGCGCGTCCTCCACTGGGGGGTCGTCCCCTCGTTCTTCCTCGGTGTCGCGATCTGCGACTCGGCGACGACGCTGCTCGCGAAGGTCATCGACGAGATGGGCTGGGGCAAGCGGCCGTTCGCCCGCTACGTGCTGGGCACCTCGGTGTGCGAGGACATCATCTGCGTCGGCGCGATCGCCGTGGCGACGGGCTTCGCGAAATCGGGCAACATGTCGGCGGGGGCCTTCTTCCAGTCGCTGGGGGGGCTGGGCCTTTTCTTCCTCTCGGTGCTCGTCTTCGGCTTCATCCTCGTGCCGCGCCTGCTCAAGTCGGTGGGCAAGCGCAAGGATGACGAGGCGCTCGTGCTGACGCTCCTGGGGTGCTGCTTCTTGATCTCGTTCTTCGCCTACAAGTATGAGTTCTCGCTCGCGCTCGGCGCGTTCCTCGTCGGGATCATCGGCGGCTCCAGCGACGTCCGCGACCGCCTCGAAAAACTCGTCGACCCCCTCAAGTCCATGTTCTCCGCCGTCTTCTTCATCTCCATCGGCCTGTTGGTGAACCCACGCGACTTGATGACCTACTTCCCGCAGATCCTGCTCGTCTCGGGCGTCGTCATCGGCGGCAAGCTCGTCAACAACCTCTTCATGTCGCTCGCGACGGGGACGACGCTCAAAACCGCCGTCCAGAACAGCTTCTCGCTCGCGCAGATCGGCGAGTTCGCGTTCATGACGGCGATCCTCTACAAGGGGCTGGGCGCGGATTCGACGCCCGCGTTCTTCCCCATCGCCATCGGCGCCTCGCTGTTGACGACGCTCTTGAACCCGCTGATGATCCGCCTCTCCGAACCCGTCGGGAACTGGTTGGAGGGCGCGCTCTCCGCCCGCGTCCTCTCCGGGCTTTCGACGTATCAGGCGTGGGTGCAGAAACTCAACGCCGAAAAGGACTCGGAGTTCCGGCGGCGGGCGAGTTCCGACCTCACGCACCTGTGCGTCTACGCCGCGCTCCTCTTCGCCGTCTTCACGCTCGTGTTGCAGCTCTACCGCTTCGACTACTCGCAATTCTCGGCGTTCTTCGAGAGGCACGACAGGTTCTTCTTCTTCATCGTCGCGCACGTCTTTTTCGCCGCGCTCCTGCCGCTCATCCACAAGTCGGCGCGGTCGCTGGGCGGCTACGTCGCGAACGTCATCGTGGGCAAGCAGGTCGCCGAGCGGCTCGTGCCCATGCGCCGGCTCATCAAAACCGTCGTCATGGTCGCGTGCTTCCTGCCGTTCCTCTTCGAGTGGGAAATGATCGTCCTCACGCATTTGCCGTCGAACGGCGTCGCGCTCGCCGTCGTCGCGCTGACGCTCGTCGCGGCCGTCGCGGGCTGGCGGTTCTTCCGCCGGACGGGGGCGAAGGCCATCGACTGCTTCAACGAGGCGCTCACGGCCGAGGAGCGTCGCCAGGAGCTTGAGAAGACGATGACGATCACCGTCCCCGACGGCGCGATCCACCGCCTGACACTCGCCGCCGACTCGCCCGCCGTCGGCGGCACGGTCGTCTCCATGAACATCCGCGCCAAGACGGGGGCCTCCATCGTCTCGGTCGAGCGCGGCGGCGTCCTCACGCGCAACATCGGCCCGGAGTGGGAGTTCGCCCCCGGCGACACGCTCGTCGTCCTCGGCGACGCGCACCAGCTCGCCGCGCTCAAGGACTTGCTTGGGGTGACGGCATGAGGCGGACTCGGCTTCTCGCCGTCCTCCTCCTCGCCCTGGCCGCGCTTTTCTCGCAACTCGCCCTCCGCGCGCGCCGCGCCGCCGAGACGCCGTTTTGGAGCGAGGGCGCGTTCGCCGTCTTGGGCGGCCTGCGCTCCATCGTCTCCGAGGTCGTTTGGTTTCGCGCCGACCAGCTTCAGGCGGAAGGGCGGTATGTGGAGCTTTCCCTGCTCGCCTCGACGCTGACGGCGATGGAGCCGCACACGCCGGAGATTTGGTCCTACGCCTCGTGGAACCTCGCCTACAACGTCTCGGTCATGATGTCGAGCGACGAGGATCGCTGGCGGTGGGTCGTGGCGGGGATCGAACTTCTGCGCGACAAGGGGCTTCAGATCAACCCCGGAGACCCGGAACTCTGCGGGGAACTCGCCTGCCTCTTCGAGCTGAAGATCGCCGCGACCATCGACGCCTCCGCGCCGCGCTACCGCGCGTTCTGGGCCGCGCAAGTCCGCGATGTCGCCGCGCGGGAGGCGTGGGAGGAACTCAAAATGGATCGCGCGAAGATGCGCGTGATCGAGGCGGCGACGGGCTTCGACGACTGGGAGGACGCGGCCTTGTCGGCGATCTACTGGGCTTGGGAAGGGCTTGAAAAGGCCGAGGGGCCCGTGCGCCGTCGGCTTCTCATGATCGCCCGCCAGTCGGAAACGATCTATCGCAAGAATCACGCGACTTTGATATAATAACTCTCACGTTTTCAAGGAAGGTTTTTTGCTATGATTCTGCTTTTGGGGACACCCGCATTCTCGCCATTCCGCCTCGACGCGCTTCGGGAGACGCTCGCGCGCGTCAACGCCGATTTTAGGACGCTCGCGCTCGACGCGCGGTGGGTTTACGCGCTTGAGACGGCGGGCGCGGCGGAGGAAGACCTCGCGCGCGCCGCGACGCTCCTCAACGCGACGGGCGCGTGCGACGGGGCGGACTTCTACGTCTTCCCGCGCAAGGGGACGATCTCCCCGTGGTCGACGAAGGCGACGGACATTTTCAGGAACTGCGGGCTGGCATCGATCACGCGCGTTGAGAGGGGCATTCGGTTTTTGGTCGGCGACGTGAGCCTGCCGCCGGCGGCACTCGCCGCGCTCCACGACAAGATGACCGAGGGCGTCTACAAGACGGTGGACGACCTCTTCGCGGCGGGCGAGCCGCGCGAGGGGCGCACCTACGATGTCCTTAAAAAAGGCGTTCAGGCCGTCCGCGAGGCGAACGAGGAGATGGGGCTTGCCATCTCCAAGGAGGAGCTCAAATATCTCGCCGCGAGTTTCAAGGCCGCCAAGCGCAACCCGACGGACACGGAGCTGACGATGTTCGGACAGGTGAACTCCGAGCATTGCCGCCACAAGATCTTCGGCGCGGAGTTCGTCATCGGGGGTCGGAAAATGCCGCATTCGCTCTTCGGCATGATCAAGAACACGCACAAGAAGCGTCCGCAGGACACGCTCTCGGCCTACAAGGACAACTCGGCCGTCATCCGGGGCTTCAAGACGGACGTCTTTTCCATCGACGCGAAGACAGCGGACTACGGCTTCAAGAAGGACGACCTCGACATCCTCATGAAGGTCGAGACGCACAACCACCCGACGGCGATCTCGCCATTCCCCGGCGCGGCGACGGGCGTGGGCGGCGAAATCCGCGACGAGGCGGCGACGGGCTCTGGCTCGCGCACGGTCGCGGGCATCTGCGGCTTCATGGTCTCCAACTTGCGCATCCCGTTCTTCCCGCAGCCGTGGGAGCGTCTTTACGCGGACTTCCCGACGCGGCTGGCGACGCCGCTTCAGATCATGACGGAAGGGCCCATCGGCGGCGCGACCTTCGGCAACGAGTTCGGCCGCCCGCAGCTCTGCGGGTTCTTCCGCACGCTGGAGACGGAGGAGGCGGGCGCCTTGCGGGGCTACCACAAGCCCATCATGCTCGCGGGTGGCATGGGCGTCATCCGCGAGAGCCAGATCGAGAAACAGCCGGTCACGCCGGGCGCGCTCATCGTCCAGATCGGCGGGCCCGCCATGCGCATCGGCCTCGGCGGCGGCGCGGCGTCCTCGATGATGACCGGCACGAATTCGGAGGATCTCGACTTCAACTCCGTCCAGCGCGGCAACGCCGAGATGCAACGCCGCTGCCAGGGCGTCATCGACGCGTGCGCGTCGCTCGGCCGGGCGAACCCCATCCTCTCCATCCACGACATCGGCGCGGGCGGGCTCTCCAACGGCTGCCCCGAGCTCGTCGAGGCGACGGGCGGACGCTTCGAGTTGCGGCGCGTCCCCAACGAGGAAAAGTCGATGAGCCCCATGGAGATTTGGTGCTGCGAGGCGCAGGAGCGCTACGTCCTCGCGCTCCGTCCCGAGGGGCGGGCGTTCTTCGAGGGGCTGTGCGCGCGCGAACGCTGCCCGGTCGCGTTCATCGGCGTCGCGACGGGTGACGGCCAGCTCGTCCTCCACGACGACCATTTCGGGAACAACCCCATCGACATGCCCATCCAAGTCCTGCTCGGCAAGCCGCCGCGCATGGTGCGCAAGGTGCGGCGCGTCGCGGCGAAGCACCGCCCGGTGATCTTCGAGGGCGTCCGCCCCATGGACGCGCTCACGCGGGTTCTCCACCTCCCCGCCGTCGCCGACAAGACGTTCCTCATCACCATCGCCGACCGCTCGGTGACGGGGCGCGTCGCCCGCGACCAGATGGTGGGCCCCTACCAGCTTCCCGTCGCCGACGCGGCCGTGACGACGCTCGGCTACAAGACGTTCAAGGGTCAGGCGATGGCGACGGGCGAGCGCACCCCGGTCGCGCTTCTCGACGGGCCCGCGTCGGGGCGGCTCGCCGTCACCGAGGCGATCATGAACCTCGCCGGCGTGGACGTGGGCGACCTCTCCGCCGTGCGGCTCTCCGCCAACTGGATGGCCCCGTGCGGCGACCCCGGCGAAGACGCGATCC
>CAVKTW010000210.1:8904-12111 GCA_963659085.1 Candidatus Methanomethylophilaceae archaeon
CTACGACACGGTCGAGGAGGTCGGGCTCAAGTTCTGCCCGAAACTCGGCGTCTCCATCCCCGTGGGCAAGGACTCGTGCTCGATGCACACCGTCTGGCATGACGCGAAGGGCGAGGAGAAAAAGCAGATCGCGCCGCTCTCGCTCGTCGTCTCCGCGTTCGCGCCCGTCGGGGATGTCCGCCTCACGCTCACGCCCGACTTGAAGCGGACGACCGCGAAGGAAAAATCCACCCTCGTCTACGTGACGCTCGCCGCGCCCGGCGAGCGGCCGCTCGGCGCGACCGCGCTCGCGCAAGTCTACGGCGCGCTCGGCGACGACCACGCCGACGTCGCGGCGGCGACGCTCAAACGCTTCTTCGCCGTCATGCAGCAAATCGTCCGCGAACGCCTCGCGCAGGCCTACCACGACGTCTCCGACGGCGGCGTCGCGGTGACGCTCGCGGAAATGGCGATGGCGGGCGGGCAGGGTCTCGACGTCACACTCTCGGACGGCGACGCGCTCTCGGAACTTTTCTCGGAGAATCCCGGCTGCGTCCTGCAAGTCGTCGACCCCGTCGCGCCCTCGAAGAACGGAACGCGCCTTGAGAAAGTCTTGAGCCTCTTCAAGGCCGCGAAGATTTCGGCGTGTGTCATCGGTGCGCCGACGTCAAGCCGCGCCGTCACGATTGCCGTCGGCTCGCGCGAGGTCATCAAGACGGACTTGACCTTCCTGCGCCGCGCGTGGTCGGAGACGACGTATCGGATGCAGGCCTTGCGCGACAACCCCGTCTGCGCGAAGGAGGAATACGACAACGCCCTCGACGAGCGCGACAGGGGCATGAGTTTCAGGGTCACGTTTGATCCGGAAGAAGTGGAAGAGTGGAAGAGTGGAAAAGTGGAAAAGAACCTTTCCACCATTCAACCTTTCCACCTTTCCACCTCTCCCTCAAAACCCCGCATGGCGGTTTTGCGGAGGGAGCAGGGCGTCAACGGCCATATCGAGATGGCGGCGGCCTTTTCGCTCGCCGGCTTCGCGTGCCGCGACGTCCACATGAGCGACCTCATCGCCGGCCGCGTGGACTTGAAGGACTTTGACGGCCTCGTCGCGTGCGGTGGCTTCTCGTATGGCGATGTCCTCGGCGCGGGCTCCGGCTGGGCCCGGTCGATCCTCTACAACGACCGCCTCCGCGCGATGTTCAAAGAGTTCTTCGAGCGGCCGACGACGTTCTCGCTCGGCGTGTGCAACGGCTGCCAGATGCTTTCGCAGCTCAAGGAGATCATCCCCGGCGCGGACAAGTGGCCGCGTTTCGTCCGCAACCTCTCCGAGCAGTTCGAGGCACGGTTCGTCACCGTCGAGATCGAACCGTCGCCGTCCATCTTCTTCAAGGGCATGGAAGGCTCGCGCCTCCCCATCGCCGTCGCGCACGGCGAGGGGCGCGTGTGGACGGACGGCTTCGCGCCGCAGATCTGCGCGGCGCACTACGTCGACAACGACGGCCGCGCCACGACGCGCTACCCCTACAACCCGAACGGCTCGGTCGGCGGGCAGACGGCGTTCACCTCGGCGGACGGCCGCGCCACGATCCTCATGCCGCACCCGGAGCGTGGCTTCCGCGCCTGCCAGCTCTCCTACCAGGACGGCTCGTTCAAGAAGAACGGGCCGTGGATGCGGATGTTCCAGAATGCCTTTGCGTTTGCGATGTCGCATCGATGAGCGGGAGCTTCTTCAAGTTTGAGATTCCGCGTGGGAAGGAAACCGCGCTTCTTGACTTGTTCAAGACGGGGAACTTCAAGGAGGTCTCCGTCCCCTACGCCCTCGCCGCCGTCGAGACGCCCGCGTGCCGCGTCACGCTCTACGAAAAGTTGCATCACGGCTCGCGGACGCTGACCGTGCAGGGGCGCGGCGCGGACGAGTTCGTCACGTTCACGCTCGAACCCCACGGCCTCGTTCCGCTCCGCGCCGCGACGGAGCCCGCCGTGGCGGCGGCGGTCGCGCCCCACGGGGGGAGCGACGAGTCGGGGAAGGGCGACTACTTCGGGCCTCTCGTCGTCGCCTGCGCGTTCGTGGACGCGCGGATTGCCCGCGAGATCCGCTCTTACCGCTATTTGGGCGCGGACAACCGCACCTACCCTCTGCCCATCATGGACTGCAAGGCGTATGCGGACTCGGCCTCCCTGACGGCGAACGAGAAGATCCTCCTCGCCGACACGCGCTTGCGCCAAACGCTCGCCCCCTCGCAGTTCGTCATCGTCCGCCGCAACCCCGCGAGCTACAACCGCAAATACAGCCGCGTGCCCAACGTGAACGACTTGCTCGCGCGGGCGCACGGCGAGGCCATCGAACGGTTTCTCGATCAAAACCCCCGTTGCGGGCGCATCGTCGTCGACCAGTTCGCGCGCGGCGCGTGGACGCTTCGCCGCGCCTTGGGCGAGTTCGGCTCGCGTGTCGAGATCGACCAGCACCACAAGGCGGAAAGCGACCCGGCCGTCGCCATCGCCTCCATCCTCGCCCGCGCCGAGTTCATCCGCGCCATGGACGAGATGTCAAAGGAGATTTTCGGCGTGGACGCGGACGGCAAGCCGCGCCAGCGCGTTCCCTTCGGGTCGAGCGACCCCCGCGTCGCCGCGCTCGCCGCCGAGCAAGTCCGCAGGCACGGGCCCACCTGGCTCATGAACCACTGCAAAGCCCATTTCAAAACAACAGACGCCGTTCTTTCGGCGTGCGGCCTCTCACGCGCCGCGCTCCCGGAGGAAGGCCAAATCAGGAAAGAAACATGACACCACTTCTCGCGGATTCCCTTGTCAGCGGGTTCTTGTCCTCCAACTTCATGGGCAAGGCGCTCGTCATCATCCAGCTGCTCGGCTCGCTCATCATGCTCGCGACGATCATCGGCAAGGCGAAGGAGCTCTCGTTCCTCTCGCGCGCGACGCGCCGCTTCCTGCGCGACTTCGCCTCGTTCGGCGGCGTCCTCGACTACTACCTCCAACGCCGCCCCGCCGCCGTCACGGGGATCGAGGCCCTCTACAAGGAGACGTGCGAGCGGCTTCTCAAGATGCTCTCGCCGCAGATGCGCATGATGCTCGCCGGGCGCGAGAGCGGCGCGGCGGGCGCGGCCCTCTCGGCGCGTGAGATCGAACTCGTGCGCGGCACGTGCGAGCACGTCCTCGACGAGGAGGAGATCCGCGTCGAGCACGGCATGGGCATCATCGCGACCATCGTCGCGCTTG
>CAVKTW010000211.1:0-5268 GCA_963659085.1 Candidatus Methanomethylophilaceae archaeon
GCGTGACCTTCTTAAAGCCCTCCGCCACGCTGCCCGCGACGCGCCGGACGGGCGAGAGCGGCGACTTGAACTCCGGGTGCTCCTCTTCGAGGCGCAGGAGCTCCGCCTCCCACAAGTCGTAGTCGCGGTCGCCGACCGTCGGAGCGGCCAGGTCGTAGTAGGCGTGGTTCGCCGCTTCGATGAGGCGGCGCAGTTCGAGAATCCGCTCTTCGGCCGCGCTCATCGCCGTTCCATCCGCACGCGCCACGCGCCGACGGCCCCGGCCGTGTTGACGACCGAGGGGTCGCGCCCGTCGCGGACGATCTCGTCGGAGGCGGCCCCGTGCAGCCAGACGGACGCGGCGGCGGCCTCGAACGCCCGCGTGGGGAGACGCGCCCACCGCGCCCCGATGACGCCGGAGAGGAGGTCTCCCATGCCGCCCAAGGCCATAAAGGGATTGCCCGTCGCGTTCTCGTAAACACGCGACACGTCGGCGGCGACAACGAGCGTCCGCGCCCCCTTCAAGACGACGTGCGCCCCGTAGCGACGCGCGAGTTCCTTCGCCGAGGCGAGCCGGTCGGCGGCGACCTCGGCGGGGGTGACGCCCAAAAGACGCGCCGCCTCGCCCTCGTGCGGCGTGAGGACGACTTCCTGGCACGCGGCGGGCCTGTAGCCCTCCGTGCGCGCGTACCAATTCGCGAGGATCGTGAGCGCGTCGGCGTCGAGGACGAAGCGGCCGCACGAGCCGGAGAGGAGGCGCGAAAGGAGGGCCTCCGTGTTCGACGAGACGCCAAGCCCCATGCCGATGACGGTGACGTCCGCCTTGGGCGGCACGCACGTCGCGGTCAACTTCGTGAACGTCGCCTCCGGGACGTGGCAGCCCGCGGCGTAGCGGGCCGCGTCGGGGACGACGAGCTGGATCAGCCCCGCCCCCGCCGCGCGGGCGCCCAAGGCCGCGAGGACGGGCGCGTGGAGAAAGCGAGTCGACCCGCCGACGATGTTGACGACCCCGACGGAACGCTTGTTCGCGTCAAGCGGGCGGGGCGGAAAGGCGTTCGCGATGTCGTCAGGAAGGGTCATAAAGGAAGATTATACCACATCAGTGGATTTGGTGAGAGACGAGTTTCCCGTTTTTCCACTCCAGGTCGACCGTCTTGTTGCCGCGAACCTTCAGACCCGTCGCCTTGCCGTCCTTCCACGCGGGCGGCAACGCGGGCAGGAAGCGCAGCAGGGGGCGACCCTGCGCGTCCGTCTCGTGGCTCTGGACGAGCATCTCCGCCATCGCGCCGACGATGCCAAGGTTGCCGTCGATCTGGAACGGGGGATGCGTCGTGAAGAGGTTGTCCATCGTGTTGTAGCGCAGAAGCGACTCCGCCATCTCGCCGGCCTTCTCGCCGTTTCCGAGACGCGCCCAGAGGGCGGTGCGCCACGGCCACGTCCAGCTGCGGCGCGAGTCGCCCGTCGTCGCGCGTCCCGCGAGCGCGACCTCGGCGGCCTGGGCGAGTTCCGGCGTGCCGGCGCGGGTGATCGTCGTGCCGGGGTAGACGGCGAAGAGGTGCGACGTGTGGCGGTGCGTGTCGCCCTTCTTGTCGCGATCCGCCTCCCACTCCTGAAGCTGCCCCCACGAGCCGATCTTGTCCTTCAGGAGGCGCGACTCGAGACGCGCGACCTCGCGCACGAAGGCGTCGTCGATCTTGAGGACTTTCGCCGCCGCGAGGATGTCGCGGAAAAGCTCGCGGACGATCTGCTGGTCGTGGGCGACGCCGTCCTCGCGGGGGCCGTGCTCGGGGCTCCAGCCGTCCGTGACAACCACCGTCCCGTCCGCGCGCTCCTTCAGGTGCGTGGAGATCATGAACTCGGCCGCGCCCTTCATGAGCGGCCAGGCGACGTCGCGGAGGTAGGTCTTGTCGAGCGTGAAGGTGTAGTGGTCGAAGCACTGCACCGCCATCCACGGAGCCCCCGCCAAATTCCAGCGCCAGCCGCCGCCGCCCACGGCGTTCGCGCTCGTCTGGTAGGCGTAGCCCTTCGCCTTCGGGAAGGTCGCGCGCGTCACCTCCGTCACGACGGGCATCGCGGCGAGCATCCAGTCGGAGAACGGCGTGAAGCAGTCGGAGAGGTTCGTCGAGTCCGCGCCCCAGTAGTTCATCTGGATGTTGATGTTCGTGTGGTAGTCGCAGTGCCAGGCGGGGTCGTTGGAGTTGTTCCAGACGCCCTGCAAGTTCGCGGGCAGCGTCCCCGGCCGCGACGAGGAGATGAGCAAATAGCGGCCGAACTTGAAGAGCAACGCCTGCAAGGCGGGGTCGCTCGCGCCCTGCCGGACTTTATTGAGGCGCACGCGCGTCGGCACGCTCGCGTCGCCCTCGCCAAGGTCGAGCGTGCAGCGGTTGAAGAAGCGGCGGTAGTCCGCGACGTGCCGCTTCAAGAGAAGTTTCGGGTCGAGCTTCGGACACGCGCCGAGCGTCTTCTTGCCCGTCTGCGCCCGCAACACGAGCATCGCCTGCTTGGGACCCTTTTGGAAGACGTCGACACGCGCCACGTAGTCAAGCCCGTTCGGGAGCGTGCCCGAGAGCTGCGCCGAGGAGTTGTCCGCGCCCGCGCGCGACTCCCGCTCGCCGTGCGTGCCGCGCAGCGTCACCGCGAGGGGCAGCGGCGACTTCTCGGCCTTGATCAAGATGACGAGGCACTGGTCGGGGGCGGAGGCGAAGATCTTGCGCTTGACCTCGTTCTTCCCCACCGCGAAGCCGTCGGTGTAGACCGCCTTCGAGAGGTCGAGGCTGCGCTTGTAGTCCGAGACCTCCCCGTCCGCCGAGGCGAGTTCGATGTCGAGGAATCCGAAGTTCTGGTAGGCCCCCATCGTCGAATAGTTGCGGTCGGCGTTGCCGTCGTTGACGGGCCCCGTGATGTTCTTGTCGCCCGTCCAGAACGAGTCGACGTTGAACTGGATCGTCAGCTTCTTCGCGCCGCCGTCGACCATGCAGCCGAGCCGGCCGTTGCCGAGCGGATACCAGGAGTTCTCCCAGCCGGTGCCGGGCGCGTCGTCCCAAATGACGTCGTCGTGCGCCCACGCGCCGCAGGCGAGCGCGGCCGCCGCCAAAACCAGGATTGAAGTGCGGAGTCCCATCGTCGTGTTCCTTTCGTTCAGGATGTTGTCTGCATGTCGCACAGCCGGCGGTAGGTGCCGTTGAGCGCGTAAAGTTCGTCATGCGTGCCGCGCTCGATGATCGCGCCGTGATCCATGACGAGGATCAGGTCGGCGTGGCGGATCGTCGAGAGGCGGTGCGCGATGGCGAAGACCGTGCGGTTCTTCATGAGGTTCTCCAACGCCTCCTGCACGAGGTGCTCGGTGACGGTGTCGAGCGCGCTCGTCGCCTCGTCGAGGATGAGGATGGGCGGGTTGCGCAGGCAGGCGCGCGCGATGGCGATGCGCTGGCGCTCGCCGCCGGAGAGCGCGAAGCCCTTCTCGCCGCAGAGCCGCTGGTAGCCCTCGGGCTGGGAGAGGATGAACTCGTGGGCGTTGGCCATCTTCGCCGCCGCGACGACCTGCTCGTGCGTCGCCGAGGGCGAGCCGTAGCGGATGTTCTCCTCGATGGTGTCGTTGAAGAGGATCGTCTCCTGCTGGACGGAGCCGACGAGCGCGCGCAAGTCGGCGATCCGCAAATCCCGCAGGTCGACGCCGTCCATCGTCACGCGCCCGGCCGTGGGGTCGAAGAACCGCGCCAAAAGCCCCGAGAGCGTCGTCTTGCCGCTCCCCGTGCCGCCGACGACGGCGACGGTCTTGCCGCGCGGGATCTCGAAGGTGGCCTCCTTGACGGCGGGGTGATCCGCGCCCTCGTAGGTGAAGGAGACGCCCTCGAAGCGGATCGCGTCGTCGAACGAGGCCTTCGGCGCGGCGTCCGCCTTTTCCGGGAGTTTCATGTCGACGTCCATCAAGGACCAAATGCGCTGGAGCGAGGCCTGCGCCGTCTCGATGGACACTTGCAAACTCGCCATCTGCTTGATGGGCTTGTAGATGAGCAGCAGCGGCGCGAGCATCGGAATGACGTTCGCGAGCGTGACGTGCGCGGCGAAGCACCAGACGAGGAACGCGCAGATGAGGATGATGCCGATGGTCTCGATGGTGGGCCCGACGAGCAACCCCCAGCGGACGGCGCGCATGGTCGCGCCGAAGAGCGAGCGGTTGACCTGGCGGTATTTGTCGTTCTCGAATTCCTCGGTGTGATACGCCTTGACGACGCGGATGCACGTGAGGATCTCGTGGATGCGCGAGCCGACGACGGAGCTTTTCTCCAGCGTCCGCCGCGACCACTTGCGGATGACCTTGCCGAGGCCGACGACGGGGAGCATGAACGCCGGCATGCCGATGGCGATGATGCCCAGCGTCGCGAGCATGTGGTTCTCGATGGCGAACCAGACGATGAAGGCGACGGAGACGAGGATCTCGAAGGGGGCGCGGCAGAGTTCCGCGAGCATCGAGTGGATGATCGACTGCATGACCTGCGGGTCGCTCGTCGCGCGGGACATGAGCTGGCCGACGTCGATCCGGGCGTGGAACTCGACGGACTGCTCCTGGATTTTCCGGAGGAGATCCTGCCGCAAATCCATGACGACGTGCGACGCCGCCCACGTGAGGCAATACTGGTTGAGGAAGATGAGCAGAAGCCTCACGAGCGCGACGAGCGGAATGCCGATGACGGCCATCAAAACGAGGGCGCCGCCCATCGCGCCGTCCTCGCGCTCCAGCGGGATGCCGAGCTTGTCGGCGAGGGCCTTCGCCTTGGGATACCACGAGGGCATTTTCGCGGCGCGGGCCATCTCGCGCGCGTAGGCGTTGCCCCCCGCTGTCGCCACGGCGGCGGGCGCGGGCGTCTCCTCGGCCGTCGTCGCCTCCGCCGTCGCCTCGAACTCCTCGCGCAAGGCCGAAAGCTGTTCGGTGCGGCTCACCTTCTCAAGCGCGGGCTGGATGACGGTGAAGATCGGCACGAGGGTGCCGGCCGTCAGCATGCCGCAGACGATGCCGATGAAAATGCGCGTCTTGTATTTCCGCGCATACCGCCACGCGCGCGCATACGCCTCACGCGCCGTGTATTCGCGGTCGAAAAACTCTTTCTTGTAGCCGACTGACATACTCGTATTATACCAAAAGAGAGGTCTGCGGTGTCAGGTTTTAGCCATGAATCGACACGAATCTTCACGAATGTGTCGTTTCGTCGGGGCGGAGGCGGGCGGGGTGGAGTGGTCAAGTTCAAGCACCGCGGCGACTCCGAAAGTCTCGCCGCTTGGTAAGAGCGA
>CAVKTW010000212.1:0-10886 GCA_963659085.1 Candidatus Methanomethylophilaceae archaeon
CAAGACGACGCTCCTCAATCTGCTCTCCGGCTTCATTCCGCACTCGGAGCGCATCGTGACCATCGAGGACGCGGCGGAGCTCCGCCTCCAGCAGCCGCACGTCGTCCGTTTGGAGGCGCGGCCGCCGAACATCGAGGGCAAGGGGGCGGTCACGATCCGCGACCTCGTCAAGAACGCCCTGCGCATGCGGCCGGACCGCATCCTCGTCGGCGAATGCCGGGGCGGCGAGGCGCTCGACATGCTCCAGGCGATGAACACGGGCCACGACGGCTCGCTCACGACCGTCCACGCCAACTCGCCCCGCGACGTCATCTCGCGCTTGGAGACGATGGTTCTCATGAGCGGCATGGACTTGCCCAGCCGCGCGATCCGCGAGCAGATCGCCTCGGCGGTCGACTGCGTCATCCACGAGTCGCGCCTCTCGGACGGCTCGCGCAAGGTCGTCGCCATTTCGGAGGTGACGGGGCTGGAGGGCAACCAGATCGTCATGCAGGATCTCTTCGTCTTCCGCCAGACGGGTGTCGGCGAGGGCGGGCGGATCGTCGGCGCGTTCGTGCCGACGGGCGCGATGCCGACGTGGTTTGACGAGCTCCACCCGCGCGGCATCGTCTGCCCCCCGACGATGTTCGACCCGTCCTCGGACGAGGATGTCACGGTCTCCTACAGGTAGCGACTCATGGGCGCGCTCATCCTCCTCCTCTTCGCTCTCTCCGTCGCGGGGCTGACGGCCTTCTTCCTCCTGCGCATCCGCCTGAAGCCGGGCTGGCAGCGCGGCGGCGACCTCCTCTCGCGCTGGCTCGACAAACGGCGGCGCGAGCAATTCAACAGCCAGCTCCCGGACGCCCTCTCCACGATGTCCAACGCCCTGCGGGCGGGGTTCTCGCTCTCCCAGGCGTTCGAGAGCGTCGTGGAGCAGGGCGAGAAGCCGATGAGCGAGGAGTTCGCGCTCTTCCAGCAGCAGCTGCGCGTCGGCATGGGCTTCGACGAGGCGCTCGAGTCCCTGTCGCAGCGCGTCGGGTCGGAGGATCTCGCGCTCGTGACGACGGCGATCCTCATCTCGCGCAAGACGGGCGGCAACGTGACGGAGATCTTCGACAAGATCTCCGAGACGATCCGCGCGCGTTTGGCCATCGAGCGGAAGGTGAAGACCTTGACGGCGCAGGGGCGGCTGCAGGGGCTGATCGTCTCGGCGATGCCCGTCTTCCTCGGCGCGATCCTCTGCGTCCTCAAACCCAAGATGATGATTCCCTTCCTGACGAGCGTCTGGGGCCTCGCGAGCGTGGGGGTGATGTGCCTCTTGATCGCGCTGGGGTGGCTGATGATTCGCAAGATCATTCGGATCGACGTGTGATGTATCCCGACCTCCCCCTCGTCCTCTCGCTCGTTTTCATCGTCGGCGGCCTGCTGGCGTTGACGTGGTCGAGCGACTTTTTCATCGACGGCGCGAGCGCGCTCGCGCGGATGCTCGGCATCTCGCCCTTCGTCATCGGCATGGTCGTCATCGGATTCGGCACGACCGCGCCGGAACTGTGCGTGAGCGCGATGTCGGGCGCGGGCGGCCACCCGGAGCTCTCCGTGGGGAACGCCTACGGCAGCTGCTCGTTCAACATCGCCGTCATCCTGGGCCTCTCGGCCCTCGTGCGCCCGCTCAAGTGCCGCCGCGCCATCGCCTTCGTCGCCGCGCCCGTCCTCGTGGCGTTGAGCGCGTGGTCGGCCTGGATCCTCCGCGACGGGGCGGTCTCGCGGTCGGAGGCCGTCTCGCTCCTCGCGCTCTTCCTCGTCCTCCTGCCGCTGTCCTGCTGGTTCGACCAACGCGCGAAGGCCGCCGAGGGGCGCGACCGCGACGACGCGCCGAAGCCCGCGCGCGACGACTTCGGCCTCTTGGGCGTCGCCGCGAAAATCGTCGTCGGCCTCGCCGTCCTCGTCCTCTCGTCGCATTTCCTCGTCTGGGGCGCGGTGGACTTGGCGACGTTCATGGGGGTGAGCGACCTCGTCATCGGACTCACCATCGTCGCGGTCGGGACGTCCCTCCCGGAACTCGCGAGCGCCATCGCCTCGGCGCGGCGCGGCGAGCACGAGTTCGTTTTGGGGAACATCGTGGGCTCGAACCTCGTCAACATGCTCGCCGTCGTCGGCATCGCGTGCGCGATCTCGCCCATCGACGGGACCACGCCCGGCGTCTCGCCGTTCGTCCTGTCCCGCGACATCCCCATGATGGCGGTCTGCTCGCTGACCCTCCTCCTCTTCGGCGCGAACTTCTCGTCCCCCCGCGCGGGCGGCGTGATCGGGCGGGGCAAGGCGTGGGTCTGGCTTCTCCTTTTTGTCGTCTACAGCGTCGTCATGGTTGTCCAGGAGGTGTTATGAAATCGAAAGTCATCGCGATTGACGGGCCCAGCGGGGCCGGGAAGTCAAGCGTCTCGCGCCGCGTCGGGGAAAAACTCGCCTTCCTCCACGTGGATTCGGGGGCCCTTTACCGAATCATGACGTGGCAGGCCCTTGAGCGCGGCGTCGACACGAAGGATTCCGCCGCGCTCGCCGCGTTCGCGCCGACGGTCGCCATCGACTGCGTGGCGCGGGACGGGGCCGTCGCCTTCCTCGTCGACGGGGAGGAGCCGGGCAACAGGATTCGCACGCCGGAGATCAACGCGCACGCCTCGCACGTCGCGACATCCAAGGAGGTTCGCGACAAGGTGACGGCTCTCCTGCGGGGGTTGACGCGCTTCGGCGACTTGATCGTGGAGGGGCGCGACATCACGACGGCCGTCTTCCCCGACACGCCCGCGCGGTTCTACCTCACGGCCTCGGCGGAGGCGCGCGCCTTGCGCCGCCAGAGGGAGGAGGTCGAGAAGGGCATCGCCAACCAGTCCACGCAGGCGGTCAAGGAGTCCCTGCTCAAACGCGACGCGATTGACTCGACGCGCGCCCACGCGCCGCTGCGCAAGGCGGACGGCGTCTTCGAGATCGACTCCTCCTGCCTCACGCTCGATCAGGTCGTCGCGGCGGTTTTAGACAAGGTGCATGAGCTTTTCGGTTAAACTCTCGCTCGTCGGCCTCCTCCTCTACGGGGCCGTCGCCGTCTTCGGGGAAGTCCAGTATCGCGTGGCGGGCGCGCGCGACGTGACGCCGGCCTACAACCGCGTCGACGCCGCCGCGCGGTATCGGTCGCCCCTGAGCCGCCTGCCCGACGGCTCGCGCACGTGGCTGGGGACGGACAACCTCGGCCGCTCGGTGGGCTTGCGTCTGGCGCAGGGCGCGCGCATCGCGTTCTACGTCGGCATCCTCACCTCGCTCATCGCGATTCCGCTCGGGGCGCTCTTGGGGCTTCTCGGCGGCTATTTCGGCGGCAAGGTGGACGCGCTCGTCAACTGGCTTTGCGCGACCGTCGCCTCCATGCCGGGGCTTCTCTTCATTTTGGCGATCGCGCTCGTCGTCGGCAAGGGGATGCTGGGGCTTGTCGTCGGCATCGGCCTCACGACATGGGTGGGCACCTGCCGAACCGTCCGCGCCGAGACGCTCAAGCACCGGGATCGCGCCTATGTCCAGGCGGCGCGGACGCTCGGCTATTCTTCGGCGCGGATCATGTTCCGCCACATCCTGCCGAACGTCGCGCACATCCTGCTCATCCAGTTCGCGATCCGCTTCCCCTCGGCCGTCTCGACGGAGGTGTTCATCTCCTTCCTCGGCATCGGCGTCCAAGGCGAGCCGAGCTGGGGGATCATGATCAACAACGCGCGCATCCGCCTCTGGCAGGGCGTCTGGTGGGAGATGGCGTGGACGACCGTGGCGATCTTCGCGCTCGTGCTCGTCTTCAACCACCTCGCGGACGCGCTGCGCGACCGCTTCGACCCGGCGCTGCGGTAGAACCGGCCTCCGACGTCTCTCCCGCCCTCACGTCCCTGAAGTCTCTCCTGTCGCCCCGACACCTTGCGACTGCCCCACCACCTCCGATTTTAGGATAGGAGCTTGATCGAGGACGGGGAGGTGGATTCGCGGGGCTTGAAGGAGTAGCCGTTTTCGATGTCGCGGCACATCTGCGCGACGATGTCCCACGAGCCGATGCGGTCTTCGCGATCCTTGACGAGCATCGCCTCCAACAGTTGACAGAACCCCTCCGAGAGCGACGCGCAGTAGATGCGCGGGTCGTTGGCCTGCGAGTCCCGGTGGCAGTGCGCGCGCATCGTCTCCTCGTTCGAGAGCGCGGGGAAGAGGATGCGCCCCGTCGCGAGGTGGTAGAGCGTCGCGGCGAGCGAGTAGATGTCGGCGCGGCAGTCGAGCTCCACGTCGCCGTAGACTTGCTCCGGTGAGATGTAGGCGGGCGTGCCGAGGACGTGCTCGGAGACCGCGCGCGACGAGATCCGCGTCACGTCGAACCGGTGGGAGATGCCCAAGTCGGTGAGCTTGATCTCGCCCGCCGTGTTGATCATGATGTTCTCCGGCTTGATGTCGCAGTGGACGACGCCGTGCTCGTTCCAGACATCGTTGAGGGCGACGGCGACGGACTCGCAGATGAGCAGGCAGTCGCTTTCGGGGAGGCGGTATTTCCGCCTCAAATAGTCCGCGAACGTGTAGCCGTCCACGAACTCCATGACGAAATACCAGATGTTCCCGACGTGGTTGATCTCGTAGGCCTCGACGATTCCGGGATGGCGGATCTCCGACATCAAGTGCTCCTCGTCCTTGAACGCGGCGAGGTTCTCCTCCACATCCTTGTCGTCGGCGCGGAGGATCTTGACGGCCACGAGACGGTCGTTCTTGACGTCGCGCGCCTTCCAGACGGTGGCCATGCCGCCCTCGCCCACGCGCTCGATCAGGTCCAAACCGGGGAGCGTCGGGCGTGATTCCGTCACAGTCCCCATTCGTTGATCTTCCGGTGGAGCGTCCGGCGCGAGATGCCGAGGCGCTCGGCGGCCTTCGTCTTGTTGTTCCCGCAGGCGGCCAGCGTCGAGAGGATGCGCTCTTTCTCGGCCTCGGACAGCGTCTCGCCGTCGGGCGCGGGGGAGGACGGTGTGTTGGACGGCGGCGCGTCGTTCCCCGCTGTCGCGGCCGATGTCTCGGTTGCTGTCGCGGCCGCCGTCGCGGTGCTTTCACGAATCTCAAGCGGCAAGTCGTCGATGGTCAGGCGGGGCCCGGACGCGAGGATGACCATTTTCTCAATGACGTTCCGCAGTTGGCGGACGTTCCCCGGCCAGTCGTATCGCTCCAGGGCGCGAAGGGCGTGTGGCTCGATGCCGGAGACGGGGCTCTCGTTGTCGCGGGCGTATTCCTTCAGAAACCGCGCCACGAGCGCGGCGATGTCCTCGCGGTGGTCTTTGAGCGCGGGCGTGCGGATGTCGATCACGTTGAGCCGGTAGAAGAGATCCTCGCGGAACGCGCCAGTCTTGACGAGTTGGGCGAGGTTCTTGTTCGTCGCGGCGACGAGGCGGAAATCGACGGGGATCGGCTCGCTGCTCCCCAAGCGGACGACCGTGCGTGACTCAATCGCCCGCAGGAGTTTCACCTGTGTGTCCGCGTCAATCTCGCCGATCTCGTCAAGAAAGAGCGTTCCGCCGTTCGCGGCCTCGAAGCACCCGGCCTTGCCGTCCTTCAAAGCCCCCGTGAAGGAGCCGGGCGCGTAGCCGAAGAGTTCCGAGACGAGCAGTTCCTTCGACATCGCCGCGCACTCGACGGCGATGAACGGCCCTTTGGCGCGCGGGGAGAGGTTGTGGAGGGCGCGGGCGACGAGTTCCTTGCCCGTGCCGCTGGGCCCCTCGATGAGGACGGTGGCGTGCGTCGGCGCGACCTTGCGGATGAGGCGGTAGATCTGCTCCATGGCGGGGGACTTGCCCGTGAACTCCTCCAACTCCCCGGAGAGGCGGCTCTTGAGCTCGGCGACCTCCCGCTCCAACGCGGCCGTCTTCATGCACTTCGCGACGCGGACGTCGAACGCCTTGAGGTCGGTGATGGGTTTTTGGACGAAGTCGTCCGCGCCGTCCTTCATGGCCTCGACGGCGAGGTCGACGTTTCCGTAGGCCGTCAGGAGGATGACGGGCAGGTCGGGGCGGATCGCCTTGGCTTTCTTGAGGAGCGAGACGCCGTCCTCGCCCGGCATCTTGACGTCGGTGATGAGAAGCTTGACGTCCTTGTTCGCGTCAAGGGCATCGAGCGCCTCCGCCGCGCCGGGCGATGTCAGGCACTCGTAGGAGGGCGCGAGCCAGCGCGCGAGCGTGTCGCGCAGGGGCTTCTCGTCGTCGACGATGAGGATCTTCTGTTTCATTTGAGCTGGCGGACCCTTTTCTCAAGCCGTGGCAGGCGGATGGTCATGGTCGTCCCCTCCCCCGGCGCGGATTCGACGGCGATAGTCCCGCCGTGGTCGGCGACGATCCGTTTGGAGACCATCAGCCCCAAGCCCGTTCCCTTTTCCTTCGTCGTGCGATACGGCTCGAAGAGGTGGGTGAGCTGCTCCGTCGTCATGCCCACGCCCGTGTCGCGGAAGACGACGAGGACGTCCTTGTCGTCGGACGAGAGGGTGATCGAGAGCGACGCGCCGTCCCGCATCGCCTCCAGCGCGTTCTTGACGAGGTTGAAGAAGACTTGCTCGATCAAGTCGCGGTCGAGCGCGACGGACGGCAGGGCCGAGGGCAGATCGAGCGTGACGCGGATGTCGCGTTCGAGGAACTGCGGCCTCAACGCCGTGAGGCACGCCTTGAGCGGGTCGGCCGGCGAGCCGGGGACGAGGACGGGCTTGCGCGTCCGCAACGCCGAGAGGAACTCGCGGATGATCCCGTCGAGCCGCTTCACCTGCGCCTGGCAGATTTCCAGCGAGGTCTTGTCGGACGGGTCGCGCTCCAGCAACTGCAGGTTCATGGAGATCGCGTTGAGGGGATTGCCGATCTCGTGCGCGACGCCGGCGGCGAGGTCGCAGACGGCCTTCGTCGCGCCCGCCCGCAGTTCCTCCTCCGTCCGCGCCTTCTCCGAGGTCGTGTCGCGCAGGAGGATGACAAGCCCCGCCTCGACGGGGAAGGTCTGGATCTCCAGCGTCCGCGCCTCCGGATACGTGCGCGTCGTCTCGATCTTCGACGCCGTGTGCCGGGGAATGGCGAGATCCTTGAGGTTTTCCGCCAGCGGCTCGCCCAAGAGCGCGACGGCGGCCGGGTTCGCGAAGGAGACGTCGCCATTCTCGTCGAGGGAGACGACGCCGCGGTCGAGCGCGGAGAGGATCTTCTCCTCCTTCTCCAACTCGTTCAGGGCGAGGCGGTATTGCTCGCGGAGCTTGGTCTCGTCAAGCTTGTCGAGGTGTTTGAGGACGCTGTGGAAGAAGGGGCGCATGTCACTTTTTCCGCAAGTCGATCACGCGCTTGATCTTGCCCTCCGAGCGCGGCAGTGTGCCGGGGGCGACGAGCGTGATGCGCGGCGAGAGCGAGATGATCCGCTTGACGGCGTCGAAGACCGCGCGGCGCAACGACTCGACGTCGCGCACGTTGTCGGAGAACGCCTCGGGGCGCATCTCGACCTTGATCTCCAAGAGATCCAGCGTCTCCGTCGGCGTGATGACGATCTGGTAGTGCGGCGCGACGCCCTCCACGCCGAGCAGGGCCGTCTCGACCTGGCTGGGGAAGAGGTTGACGCCGTGGACGATGAGCATGTCGTCGGAACGCGCCTTGATGCGATCCATCCAGCGGATCGTCCGTCCGCACGCGCACGTCTCGGCGTGGAGCGTCGTGAGGTCGCGCGTCCTGTAGCGGATCATGGGCGTGCCGAAGCGGTCGAGCGTCGTGAAGACGAGCTCGCCCTCCTCGCCGTCGGGCAAGACCTCCAGCGTGTCGGGGTCGATGACCTCCGGGTAGTAGTGATCCTCGAAGATGTGAAGCCCCGCGCAGTGTCCGCACGAGCCGGCGACGCCCGGCCCCGAAATCTCGGTGAGCCCGTAGATGTCGTGCGCGGCGATGCCCGTCTCCTCCTCGATGCGGCGGCGCATCTCGTCCGTCCACGGCTCCGCCCCGAAGATGCCGTGCTTCAGTTTCGTGTCGCGGCGGAAGTCGATCCCCGACTTTCGGGCGACGTCCATGATGTGCAGGAAGTAGCTCGGCGTGCAGGCGATGGCCGTCGTGCCGAGGTCGCGCATGAGCATGAGCTGCTTCTCGGTGTTGCCCGCCGAGGTCGGCAGAACCGCGCAGCCGAGCGTCTCGCCGCCGTAGTGGAGGCCGAGGCCGCCCGTGAACAGCCCGTAGCCGTAGGAGACTTGCAAAATGTCGTCGGGGGAGAGGCCATACATGGTCAGGCACCGCGCCGCCGCGTCCGCCCAAACGTCGATGTCGCCTTTCGTGTTGGGAATGCAGATGGGCTTCCCCGTCGTCCCCGACGAGCAGTGGAAGCGGACGATCTCGCGCATGGGCGCGGCCATCAGCCCCAGCGGATACTCGTCGCGCAGGTCGGTCTTGACCATGAAGGGGAGTTTCGCGATGTCGGCGAGGCTCGCGATGTCGCGGGGCTTCACGCCTTTCTCGTCGCACCGCTGGCGGAAGAGGCGGACGCGCTCGTATTCGTAGGCGACGAGGCGTTGGAGTTTTTCGAGTTGCAGGGCCTGCAACGCCGCGCGCGGCGTGAAGTCAGGCGTCGAGAGGGGGTTCGTCATACGTTCAGTGATTCCATGAGTTTTTTCATCTCCGCCTCCGTCCCAATCGTGATTCGGAGGCGGTCGCCGGTCTTGGGCCCCGGAAAGTGGCGCACGAAGATGTTGCGCTTTTTCAGCGCGGCGAAGAGCGCGGCGGCCGTGTGGGGCTTGGGCGGCCTCACGAAGAGGAAGTTCGCCTCGGACGGGATGACGTCGAAGCCGCGCGCCCGCAGGGCGTTCGCCGTCGCCTCGCGGGTGCGGACGATCTTGCGGACGTTCCGTTTCATGTGCGCCTGATCCTTGAGCGCCGCGAGGGCGAGCCGCTGCGCGAGAAGATCGACGTTGTAGGAGTCCTTGATCTTGTAGAGCGCGTCGATGAGATCCTTCGGGCCCACGCAGTAGCCCACGCGCAGTCCGGCGAGCGAGTAGCTTTTCGAGAGCGTCCGCATGACGATGACGTGGCGGTTCTTGGGGGCTGTCGCGAGGCGCATGCACGTGTCGCGCGCGAAGTCCGCATACGCCTCGTCGACGAGCAGCACGCCGCGAATCTTCTTGGCGAACGCGGCGACGGCTTCTGGCTCGCGGAACTCGCCTGTCGGCGCGTTCGGGTTGGTGAGGAGAAAGAGGGAAACATCCGCCGGCACAGGCGCGGTTTCGACGCCAAGCCATTTGACATTTCGGATCGCGGCGAGTGTTTTGTAGAGCGAGTAGGAGGGGTCGAGCGAGCCGATGGCCTCGTCGTCCTCCACGAACGCCCGCGCCGCGAGCGAGAGAATCTCATCCGAGCCGTTGCCGACGAAGACGCGGTCGGGTGTCGTCCCGTTCAACCGGGCGATCACGTCGCGCAGCTCGCTGAAAACGGGGTCGGGGTAGCGGCGGAGCGCGGCGGTGTCGAACGTCCGAAGCGCTCTCGCGCACGCGGGCGACGGCGGGTAGGGGTTCTCGTTGGTGTTGAGCTTGACGACGCGGCGCGAACGCGGCTGCTCGCCCGGCACATAGCCTTCGAGGGCGCGGACGTGCTGGGCGATCCTCATTCGGCGTAGGGCTGGATGAGCTCCGCGCTCGTGCGCAGGGTCGTGCGTTTGAGGAGGAAGACGAGCACGGACTCGTTGTCGCGGAAGCTCGACGCCTCGCGCCAGTTGGCGGCGCGTTCCTGGCGCATGGCGCGCTCGACGAGGCGGAGGTTGTTTTCCATCGTCGTCGTGTCCTGCCAGAAGACGAAGTCCGTGTCGAACTCGGATTCGACGTCGCCGGCGACGATGGGGATGAACCCCAGGAGCATCAGGCACGAGTTGTCGACGTGGCACATCTTGCGCCCGCCCTCGTCCGAGATGTGGATGGAGTAGCAGCCGGCGAGCGTCGCGGTCAGCGCGAGAAGGGCGAGAAGTTTTCTCATTTCAAAGTCCCGGAGAGTTGGATTTGGCGGTAGCAGATGATGTAGGGGATGGGCAGCGGAATCTCGGAGAAGGGGATCTGGAAGAAGATCTCGTTGTGCGTGTGGTAGACGAGGTCGACGAGCTCGCGGTCCGGCTTCGTCGCGGCGTAGGACGTGAGGCAGCCCTGGATCTTGTCCATCGTCACGTCGTCGCGGAAGAACGCCCACGGCCCGCACCGTGTCTCGGGATCGGTCGCGTTGCCGCCGACGAGCGGGATCGACCCGAAGAGATACCAGCCGTAGTTGGAGGCGAGCAAATGTTCGTCGCCCGTGCGCGGCAAGGTCGCCGCGTCGAAGGAGAAGCAGCCCGCGAGCGTCGTCAGGGCGGCGAGGAGGAGGATGTGCGTTTTCATGCGTGCGTGGGCCAGAATTTGTCGGAGAGTTTGGAGGGAATGCCGACTTCGCTCTTCTCGAACGTGTCGGCGAGGATTTTCCAGCCGAGGTCGAGCGCGGCCTCCAGCGGGATGTTGACGGACAGATCCATCATGTTCTTCTCGAAATCGCGGCCGTAGCGCAGGAGTTTCTCGTCCCACGCGCTCATCTTGAAGCCCATCGACTGCTTTTCGAGCGTTTCCTTGTATTGGGCGTAGAGCTTGATCATCGCGTCCATGATGGTGCGGTGATCCTCCCGCGTCGCCTTGTTGACCTGCTGCTTCAACCGCGAGAGCGAGCCGAACGGCTCGATGCGCCCGTTCTTGAGGTAGAACTGCCCCTCGGTGATGTAGCCCGTGTTGTCGGGCACCGGGTGCGTCACGTCGTCGCCCGGCATCGTCGTCACGGCGAGGATCGTGATCGAGCCCGCGCCCTCGAAGTCGACGGCCTTCTCGTAGCGCGAGGCGAGCTGCGAGTAGAGGTCGCCGG
>CAVKTW010000213.1:0-4229 GCA_963659085.1 Candidatus Methanomethylophilaceae archaeon
GACGTGGACGCGCTGGCCGCAGCCGAGGCGGAGGCGTTTCCGCCGGCGGAGGCATTGCCGCGCGCGCATTTCGCGGATCGCGTCGCCCGCTATCCGAACCACTTCTGGATCATGTTCGCCGGCTCGCGTCTCGTCTCTTTCGTCACCGGGCTGACGACAGACCGACCAGACCTTGAGGATGAAATGTTCAAGAACGCCGACCTGCACGACGAGCGCGGCGCTTGGCAGATGATTCTCAGCGTCGTGACGGTGCCGGACTTTCGCGGACGCGGACTCGCGGGACGCCTCCTTCGCCGCGTCATCGCCGATGTGCGCGAACAGGGACGCAAGGGGCTCGTGCTGACGTGCAAAGACCACCTTGTCCCCTACTACGCGACGTTCGGATTCGTTGACGAGGGCATCGGGAAGTCCCGCCACGGCGGCGTTTCTTGGCACCAGATGCGTCTTTCGTTCCGTCAGCAGGGCCGGATTTCTCACTTATAATTATTGGATTCCGAGGTTGTTCTTGTATGTGTTCCTAAGTTGGACGCATTACCGCACCCTGCTGCAGGTCGAAAGCGACGAGGGGCTGCGCAAGGAGAACGAGACGCCGAAGCAGATTTTCATCGACCAACACCGGGACGGTTTGAGGGTATAAACTTGAAAGGAAGAACTGAATTCCTCCGCTCGGCGTGAAGCCTCCCCTCCCGCTTCCTCACGCCCAATTTCTAACACAAAGAAATAGCCGTGAAGAACATAAAGAGCATAAAGAAGAGGCAGGGACTGACAGCCTCTATGAGCTTTATGTTCGACACGGCTAAAAACGCCGAAGGGAAAGTGGCCGTGGAGATCAGGAGAACGTGGAGAAGAAGAGGCGTTTTAACGAATTTCCGTCAATCGACGCCTATGTCACGCACGAAGAGCCGCAAATATGGTATACTTGAGGGTATGTATAAGATAGGACGCACAGTTTTCGGCAGCGAGGCGGCGATTCGGGCGGCTTACGAGCGCTTCGCCGCGCTGCCCATCGACGAGACGCGCCTCCTCCCGGAGGGGGCGGAGCCCTTTGACGCGCACCGCCAGACGCTCGCGGGCGAGGCGAAGGTGACGGACGTGGGCACGTTCGACGGCCGCACGAACCAGACAATCGTCTTCGCGCCCTCCGCGCGTCCGGGGTGGTGGATTCGCCGCACGGATCTTCCCGAGCAGCTTGACACACTCGTCGACATCTCCAATCTCTGGACGAGCGCGCAGAACCTCGTCCTCCGCTCCGGCTCGCCCCACAACTACCTGCGCATGGTCGAGCACATCATCGCGCTCAAGTGCGGGCTGGGCCTCGACGACGTCCTCCTGAAGGTGGAGTCGGGCGATCCGCCGCTCTTCGACGACTCGTCGATCCCCCTTGTGAAGACGGTCGATTTCGCGAAGATCGTCCCGACGCGGGAGGCGGCGACCTACGTGGCGGTGAAAGAGCCCGTCGCGTTCGGCGGCTCGCGCGGCGACTTCCTCCTCTTCCTGCCGCCCGAGGACGGCCGGCGGACGCTCCGCATCGACTGCGCGATCTCCTGGAACTCCGTCATCGGCAACGAGCGCATCCTCTTCGACGTCACGCCCGAGACGTTCCGATACGGGGCCTACGCGCGGACGAACGCGACGCGGCGGCAGTATCTGCTCGCCAAGACGGTCGGCAAACTCTTCGCCTCGACGCGCAACTGGGGCTACAACAAGCGGAACATCCTCATCCACGGCAAGACGCGCTTCTACACCGAGCCGCGCTTCCCCGTGGGCGAAAAGTTCCTGGAGCCCGTGTGGCACCGCGCCACGCTCGACCTGATGGCCGCGCTTTCGCTGACGGGGCGCGACCGCTTCTGCGGGACGGTCGTCTCCTTCCGGGCGGGGCACACGCTCGACTGCGATGCCGTGCGCGCGCTTTACCGAAACGATTTGCTTGTGACACTCTAATGGCGGACGGTGACTATGAACGACGAGATCGGCGATTGGCTGAAATCAAACGACTCGAAGGAATACTTCGAGCTTCTCAAAATGCCCACCATCGGGGCGGACGCGGCGCACCACAAGGATTGCGTCTCGGCGGCGATGTGGCTGAAGAAGTGGCTCCAGACGCTCGGCGCGGACGCCTCCCTCCTGACGCCTGAGGGGCTTTCCGCCTCGCCCACGCCCGTCATCCCCGTCGTTGTCGGCGAATGGAAAGGCTCGCAGGACGGCCCCGCGATCCTCGTCTACGGGCATTACGACGTCCAGCCCGTCGACCCCGTGTCGGAGTGGGAGACGCCGCCCTTTGAGCCGACGGTTCGTGGCACTCGCGTCTACTGCCGTGGCGCACAGGACGACAAGGGCCAGTTCTTCGCCTTCCTCTGCGGCGTCCGCGATTTTCTGAAAAGCCGCGAGCGGAGCGAGACGCCCACGATCAAGTTCGTTCTCGAAGGGCAGGAGGAGTCGGGGTCGTCCACGCTCTTCCAGCTCCTCGACGAGCCGCATTTCCGCCGGCGCATCGCGGCCGATGTCCTGCTCGTCTCCGACACGGGCGCGGGCGTCGACTTGCGCCCCGCGATTGTCGCCGGGCTTCGCGGCGTCTGCAACGTGACGGTCAAGCTCGAAGGGGCGAAAGGCGACCTCCACTCCGGCGAATACGGCGGCCTCGCGCCGAACGCGGCGCAGGGCGTGGCGGAACTCGTCGCGAGCCTCCACGACGCGCACGGCGCCATCGCCGTGGCCGGCTTTTGCGACGGCATCATCCCGCCCACGGCCGAGGAGCTGGCGGCGGCGGAGGCGGGCTTCGCCTCGGAGGAGCAACTGCGCCGCGACTTGGGGTGCGAGCCGTGCGGCGGCGAGGCCGGCCGCTCGCTCGTCCAGCGCAACGGGTTCGACCCGACGATTGAGGTCAACGGCATCCATGCGGGCTACGGCGGGCCGGGGTCGAAGACGGTCATTCCCTGCGAGGCCCTCGCGAAACTCTCGATGCGCCTCGTGCCCGGGCAATCGCCGCGCCTCGCCTTCGAGGCCCTGCGCGCGCATCTCGAAAGCCATTGTCCGAGGGGCTTGCGCCTGTCCTTCCCCGACGAGCCGAGTTTGTCGGGCGCGATGCGCTTGCCCTTGGCGTCGCCCGTCTTCCACTTGGCGAGCGAGGTTCTCTCCCGCCTTGACGCGCGCGGGCCCGTCTTCCTGTGGGACGGCGCGTCCATCCCCGTCGTGTCCGCGCTCAAGGACGCGACGGGCGCGGCGCCGCTCCTCGTCGGGTGGGGCCAGGCGGAGGACAAGATCCACGCGCCGAACGAGTCGTATTCGCTCCGCCAGTTCACGCTCGCCAAGACGTGGGCGGTCGAAATCCTCTCCGCCCTCCATGCGCCGCGCCTTCACGCTCATTGAGCTGCTGCTCATCGTCGCGATCATGGCGACGATGGTGACGGTGGGCGTCGTGGGGCTTCACGCCTCACGCGGGGCGACGCGGAAGTTCGCGGCCACGCGGGACGTGATGGCGATGGTGCGCCGCGCGCGGTCGATGGCGCTCGTCACGCAGAAGAGCGTCGTCCTCTCGTATGCCAACGCGGTGCGCGACGGGGAAGCGTGCGCGACCGTCGAGATTCAGGCGGCGAAACTCTTCTCGTCCAACGGCGGCGCGCGGCGCGTGGAGACGCTGTCCGGCGAGGTCGTCCGCGAGGCTGTCGCGGCCGATGCGTCCGAGGAGGCGGGCGAGACGCTGGAGGATGTCCTCTCGCCGCAAAGCCTTCCGGAGGATTTGGCGAAGGGGCTCAAGCTCAAGGTCGTCGACACGACGAGTTCGCTCTTTCTGCCTGAGAACGAGACGCGCCACTCGAAGATGTCGATCTTCTCGACGGCGGATCACATTTCGCGGACGCTTCAGACCGGAGAGACGGCGAAGGAGGCGACGAAGGACGCATCGGAGGTCGCGGAATCGGGCGACCTCGACGAGCCGTTCCGCGTCGTCTTCTCGGCGAACGGCATGGTCTCGCCGCCGCACCGCGTGTTCATCTACCGCGAGGGGACGCCGCCCGAGGACGGCCTTGTCCTCAACATCGACTCGTTCGGCGAGGTCGTCTGCGAGTAGGGCGGGTTTTTGGCAGTGTTTTTGACGTGGAGTGAAGTTTTAGCCACGAATTGACACGAATCTTCACGAATGTGTCGCTCATCGGGGCGGTGTGCGGGCGAGGCGGAGGGGCGAAGTTCAAGCACCGCGGCGATAGTGCCGCTCGCGACCTGCTCGCCCGACC
>CAVKTW010000214.1:0-13433 GCA_963659085.1 Candidatus Methanomethylophilaceae archaeon
GACAAGAAACTCGCCGACCCCGGACACGACGCCATCCTCCTCAAAGGGCATTACGGCTCTCCGCGCTGGACGCAGGAAATCGCCGACTGCTCCATGCCGATGACGTTCGACACCTACTCAAACTGCTCGTTTTCGTGCCGCTACTGCTTCTCGCAGTTCCAGCGGCAGAACGGCGGGTGCGGCGACACCTACCGCGCCAAACAGGTCAGGGCGGTGGACGTCGAGCGCATCAAAGAGCTCTTCCGCGACCCGTCGCCCGACAACCCGCGCATCGCCCGCGACCTCCGCCAGTTCATTCCCTACGTCGCCCAGCGGCGCGTCATGCAGTGGGGCGGCCTCTCCGACCAGTTCGACGGCTTCGAGCGGCGCTACGGCAAGACGCTCGACCTCCTCCGCTTCTTCAAGTCCATCGACTACCCGCTGTGCTTCTCCACAAAGGCGGTCTGGTGGACGAAAGACGAGCGCTACATGGAGCTGTTCAGGGGCCAGCGAAACTGGAACGTGAAGTTCTCCATCATCACCCTCGACGAGCGCAAGGCGAAGGTCATGGAGGCGGGCGTCCCCACCCCACGCGAACGCCTCCTCGCCATCGAGCGCATCGCCAAGGCCGACGCCGGCGGCGCGACGCTCCGCCTCCGCCCGTTCATGATCGGCCTCTCCACGCCGACCTACCTCGACCTGATCCGACAGGCCGCCGACCGGGGCGCGACCGCCATGTCTACCGAGTTCTTCTGCGCGGACATCCGCTCAAAGTCGCTCCGCGCCCAGATGCCCGTCTTCAACGCCCTGTGCGGCTTCGACGTCTTCGCCTTTTACCGCAAGCACTCCTCCAACAAGGGCTATATGCGCCTCAACCGCAACATCAAGCAGCCCTTCATCGACCGCATGGAGCAGACTTGCCGCGAGGTCGGGATGCGCTTCTACGTGTCCGACGCGCACTTCAAGGAGAGGTGCTGCAACGGCTCGTGTTGCGGGCTTCCCGAATCCGCCAACTACTCGCGGGGCCAGTTCTGCGAGGCCCTTCACATCTGCAAGGAGCGCGGCGTCGTCTACTGGAAGGACATCGCCGCAGACGTCGAATCGCTCCTCGGCGGCTTCCAATGGCGGTCGGCGTGCGGCTACAACACCAACTCGTCCGAGCTCAAGGCGAAGTTCTACAACGAGACGATGGCCGAATACCTCCGCTGGCTCTGGAACTCGCCCATGAAGGGACAGTCGCCCTACACGATGTTCGGCGGGATCATGAAGCCGGTGAGCCGCGACGCGGACGGCAACCTCGTCTATGTCTGGAACGGCCAGCGCGAGGCGCAAGCGGAGGCGAACGCCGACGCGACAAACGCGCCGAACGGGGAGGCTGGCGAAAGCGGGGGAATCGAGACGGCTTGCAAGTAGCGGCTGTCAGGTCAGGGGCTGTCAAGGGTAAGGGCTCTTACCGCGCCCGCGCGACCGGGTAAAAGTATAGCACGGGTGGCGGCGACCTGTCAAGACAAAAAAACGGAACAGGAGGAGGCGGCGATGGCGAGAACGGCACGGGGGATGGCGAATCTCATCCCGAACAGCGAAAGAACTGCGGAAAGGCGGCGCGAAATAGCGAAAATGGGAGGAAAGGCCAGCGGGGTGACGCGGGCGAAGCACAAGGCGTTGCGCGAAACTTTATTGGAGCTCCTTTCCCTGCCCATGAAAAAGGGCGCGGTGGCGGAGTGCGCGACCTCCATCGAGGGCATGAAGGACAAGGACGTGAACATGAGCGTCCGCGCCCGGATCATGCTCTCGATGGTGACGAAAGCGGCCAAGGGGGATGTCAAGGCGGCGCAGTTCATTCGCGACACAATCGGCGAGGCCCCGGTTCAGGAGGTGAAGGTCGAGCAGACTGCGGTGTCGCAGATGTCGGACGAGCAGCTTCGGCACATCGTGTCAGGGGAGGCGTGATTGGCGGGGGCGGCGACCGTGGAGGCCGCCCCGCCGACGGTGACGCGGACGGAGGCCCTGTTCGAGCTCGCGGTGCGGCGGGCGCGGGTTGACCTCCTTGCGTTCATGCGGCTTGTCTGGTGGATGCCGCACCCGTTCATCATCGGGCGGCACACGCGGGCGATCTGCGCACGGCTGACAAAGGCGGTGGAGGACTACGAGGCGGGCGTCAGCACGAAACTCATCGTGGACTGCCCGCCGCGCCACGGCAAGAGCGACATCATCTCGCTGGCGTTCCCCGCGTGGTTCTTGGGGCGGGAGGCCGCGCTGGAGCCGTCGGTGATGGAGGTGTCGTATTCGGCGGAGAAGGCCGAGGAGTTCTCGCTGAAGGTGCGCGACTGCATCATACGAAAGCCCGTCTACCGGCGCATCTTCCCCGGCGTGAGGCTGTCGGACGCGAAGTCCGCCGTCGGCTCGTGGAAGATCGAGGGCTCGGCGGGGACATACAAGGCGCTCGGCATCCACGGCGGCGCGACCGGCTCGGACGCCGACCTCGAAATAATCGACGACCCGATCAAGGACGAGTCGGAATCGCGCTCGCAGGCCAAGCGCAAGTCGATCCACCAGCAGTTCTCGACCTCGTTCAACACGCGCCTGTCGCCGGTGAGCATCCAAATCGTCATGAACACGCGGTGGCACGTGAACGACCTGACGGGCTTCATCCTGAACAAGATGGCGCACGAGCCGGGCTTCGCCCACTACGACCACATCTCGTTCCCCGTGTCGAAGGAGGGGGCGGACGGCTGGGAGTTCCTGTTTCCCGAACGGTTCTCGGCGGACTGGTACCGCAACCAGCGGGCGGCGATGACACGGCAGATGTATGCGGCGATGTTCGAGTGCGCTCCCGTCGTCGAGGGCGGCAACCGCTTCCGCACGGACGGCGTCGTCGTTCACGAGACGCTGGACGGCTGGCCGGCGACGCCCGACGTGCGCGGCTGGGACTTGGCGAGCTCGTCCGACGAGCGCGATCCCGACGACCCGGACTGGACGGTCGGCGTGCGCGGACAGGTCGTGACGGAGCGGCTGGACGGCGACGCGTGCCTCCGCCACGTGTGGATTCGGAGCATCGTCGCGTGCCGGGAGGAGGCCCCCGCACGCGACCGCCTCATGCGCCAGACCGCCGTCGCCGACGGCCCGGCCGTGCGCCAGTATGTGGAGGCGTTCGCCGCCTACAAGGACGCGTTCACGACGCTTCGCGCCGCCCTGCGCGGCGTGTCGTCCGTCCACCCCTCGCGCCTCCCCGGTGACAAGTCGGCCAAGAGCGCTGACCTGGAGCCGTGCTTCGAGGCGGGGCTCGTCCACGTCTACCGGCCGGGATGCGCCCGGTGGCTTGACGAGTGGACGCGCCACTTCGAGGAGTTCCCGAACGGCGACCATGACGACTTCGTAGACGCGACGGCCGTCATGTTCCACGCAAGCGCGTCGTCGCGCGCGAGCGTCGGGCGCGTCGTCAACCCCGGCTACCGGTCAAGAGGAAGAGGAGCGTTCTTATGAGCATACTTGGAAACATGGCGGCCCTGAGCGGCCTGTCGTTCTGGGCGCGGGCGAAAGGCCGCAAGACCGCCCGCGCCGTGGACGTCGCGCGCGTGATCGAGGAGCAGCGTTCGCGCTTCAACCCGCTCCGCGACTTCACGCCCGACCGCCTCGTGCGGGCAATCGACGCATGGCGCATCGGCACGCTGTGCGACCTGGCGCGGATTCTGGAGGAGCTGGAGCAGCGCGACGACATGGTGCTGGCGTGCTCGCGCAAGATGAAGTCCGCCGTCGCCCGCTGCCGTCACTCCGTGCAGATCGTCGAGGGACAGGAGGACAACCCGGCGGCGATTCGGCACAAGCGGGCGTTGGAGCGCTTCTGGGCGTCGGTGCGGGTGACGAGCGCGTTCGCCCGCAACGAGCGCGGCGGCTTCCGTCTGCTCGTCAAGCAGATGATGGACGCCGTTCATGCGAAATACGCCGTCCACGAGATCGTCTGGGAGCCGCACCGCGACGGCACGCTCTCCGCCCGCTTCCAGTTCGTGCCGCTGTGGATGTTCGAGAACCACACGGGCGAGCTGCGCTACCTCCCGAACTACGGCGCATACGACGGCGTGCCGATGGAGCCGGGCGAGTGGCTGGTGACGACAGGCGACGGCGTGGGCGTGGCGGCGGCGGTCGCCGCGATGTCGAAGCGGCTGTCGATGAACGACTGGCTTCTCTTCAGCGAGAAGTGCGGCACGCCCGGCCTCCACGCGCAGACGGCGGCGGCCGAGGGCGACGAATCGTGGCAGAGCCTCGTGGACGCCCTGCGCAACTTCGGACGCGACTGGTCGGTCGTCACCGACAAGGAGACGGAGATCAACACCGTCTCGCTCGCGCAGGGGGGCGCGACGCCCTACCCGGAGCTGGTGCGTTTCATGAACAAGGCCATCTCCGTGCTGTATCGCGGGGCTGACCTCTCCACCCTGTCGGGCGAGGGCGGCGACGCCAGCGGCGCGTCGCTCCAGGGCGCGGAGAGCGACATCCTGGAACAGGATTCGTGCGAGATGCTTTCCGAGACGCTACAGGAACAGGTAGACCGCTTCGTCATCGAGTGGCACTTCGGCAAGGGGACGACGCCGCTGGCCTACATCCAGATCGAGCCGAACGCCAAGACGGACAGCAAACTCGACATGGAGATCGACAACCACCTGATGGACGCGGGGGTGTCGCTCTCGAAAAACGAGATGCTGGAGCGCTACGGGCGGTCGGAATACAAGAGCGACGACGCGACGGACGCGCCGCTGAAGCGCGAGAAGGCCGGCGGCGCGGGCGGCTTCGGCGGCGGCTGGGGCGACGAGGAGGAGGACGGCGGCGGCTGGGGACGCTACGCGAACGCCGACGACGGGCGCGGCGCGGGCGCAAGCGGCGTCAGCACGGCGGAGCGCATCGCGGCGTGGCGCGGCATGAGGGCAGACCTCTCGGACGCGCTCGCGGCGTGCGAGGCCGCGCTCAACGCCAAGGACGGCGCGGGATTCGTCCGCGCCCTGAAGCGGCTTCCGAGGACGGCGGACGGCACGCGGCTCGCCCGCGAGCTGACGGCGCGGATGAAGGACGCCATGCGCCTCCACAACGCGGCGGGCGGCGGCTTCGAGGAGCGCGAGCACCCGCGCGGCGAGGGCGGACGCTTCATCTCCAAGGAGGGCGAAGGGCGCGTCGCGAAGATCTACGCCTACGTGCGCGAGGGCGGGGCCTACAAACTCGACCGCAACGGCAACCACGTCTACGCCAAGGACGCGATCGAGGAGAAGTTCGCGTTCGGAAAGAAGTTCGGCGTCCGCAAGCCCAAGCCGTGCGCGGCGTGGGACGAGAACAAGGCCGCCGTCCCCTTCAGCGGCAAACGGCTGTTCAGCGAAATGACGCCCGACGAGATTTACGAGCGCGGCGAGTCGACCGGCGCGAGCGGCGACGACAACGGCGGCAAGCAGCCGAAATACCGCTGGACGCGGGGCGGACGCCCCGTGCCGGCGGACGAGGCCTTGCGGCTGGAGGAGGCGTGCGCCAAGCGCATCAGCGGCCAGCTCCTCAACCCCAAGGCGAGCGGCGTGAGGGTGCGGGCGGACTACGCCAACGGCGAGAACCAGATCGCGCAGTTCACGGGCGGCACGGGGCGCGACAAGACGCTCTACGACCCGCAGACCGAGACGGCGCGGCAAAAGGCCAAGTTCGATCAGGTCGAGGACGTGTGCGCGAAATACGACCGACTCTTCAACGGCATCGCGGACGACTGCCTTGCCGGGCGCGAGGAGGCGGAGGTCGCCTACTTCCTCACGCGCACCAAGTGCCGGATCGGCGGCAAGCGCGGGCGCGGCAACGACAACTTCGGCGCCCTTGACCTCACGGCGGACAACATCAAGGTGCGCGGCGACGTCGTGCGGCTGTCGTTTGACGCGAAGAACGCGCACTGGGAGCAGACGCTGGAGGACGAGCGGCTTGCGGACATCCTGCGCCGCCGCATCGCCAAGGCGGAGGGCGGGCGCGTGTTCGGCGTCCGCGAGCAGAAGGTCAACGAATACCTGACCGCGCTCGGCAAGGAGGCCGGCGTGCGCGAAAACGCGGACGGCAAGGGCTTCACCGCGCACAACGTCCGACACGCGGGCGCGACGCGGCTGGCCGACCGCCTCGTGCGCGAGATCAGGATCGACCCGCGCAAGGACGAGGCGGGCTACCTGAAGCGGCTGGAGCGCGTCGTCGAGGAGTGCGGGCGGCACATCTGCGATTCGCCGAAGGTCGCCTACGAGAAATACATCGCCCCGCAGGTGCTGTTCCAGGACGCGCCGTGGCTACTCGAAAAGCGGTGGGCAATCGCCAACGAGATGGGGCTGCTCCTACCCGACGCCGCATTATGGTATAATGCGCCCATGAAGAAAGACGGACTGCACAACGAGGCGGACGACGCGGACGGTCGCGCCGACGGCAAGGGCTGCGACGCGCCCTTCATCTCCGAGGAGCGCGTGGGCGAGGGCTGGACGGTCACGCCCATCGGACACAAGCCCGGCGACCCCATCCCGCCCGACTTCGACCCCTACGGGGACGACGACGAGGACGACGACGACCCGCCGTTCTACACCGAGGACGACTACCGCAAGATGCCCGTCCTCCGCCGCATCCTCAAAGACCTCGGCGGCGAAGACCCGCTCGCGGGCGAGGACGACGACGCGGATGACGACGCGGACGACGACTTCGACGATGACGACGACGAATGACGACACGCGGCAAAGGACGCGCCGCTTTTCTCGTCCGCAGGGTGGCGGCAACCCGTGCGCGAATGACAAGGCGGCCTAATGTGAAAGCATGAAAGACGACAAGAGAGAGTTCGGGCGGGTTCGGTTCACCGCCATCGCGCACGCGGAGGGCTTCGCCAACGAGTTCACCGACGCGGGCGAGGTCGGGCGCATCCGTATGCCCTACGGCGAATACGACTACGGCGAGACGAAATGCCCTGACGGGCGCGTCCGCCGCGTCGTCCAGGTCTGGGACGAGGCTTCCGCCCGCGCCGTGCGCGACGCGCTCCCGGCGGAGGGCTATCCGGTCTACCAAGGGCATCCCGACGTGCCAGAGGTCGCGGCGAAATACCCGAACAAGGCGGCGGTCGGCTGGGTGACGGGGGTGGAGGTCGCGAACGACGCGGCGACGCTCACGGTCGAGTGGATCGCCAACCCCGGCAAGGGATTCAAGTGGTTCAGCCCCTACTGGTGCGGCGACGCGGAGGCCGCGCCGGGCGATTCGGTCGCCCGCGTCCACGTCGAGGGGCTGACGAGCGTGGGGCTTGTCAACAATCCGCGCATCAGGCAGTTTACGCTCGCCAACGAATGGGGGGCGGCAACGGAAGAACACAAGAACATCACAGGAGAGGAAACTCGAATGGACATCACGAAACTCGCGGCCTTGCTCGGCCTCCCCGTGGAGGGGCTGACCGAGGAACAGGTCGTTCAGGAGATCACCAACCTCCAGAAGGCCGCCGTCGAGGCGACTGACGCGGCGAAGGTCGCCACGGACGACGCGGCGGCGCAGGTCGCGGCGGGACAGGCGGAGGTCGAGGCCGCGCGCAAGGACGCGGCGGCGGCCAAGACCGCGTTCGCGAACGAGCGGGCGGCGCGTATCGAGCTGCTTCTCGACAACGCCATCGCGGGCGGCAACATCACGCCGTCGGGCAAGGCGGCGTGGCGTGAGCGGCTGGAGAAGGACGTGGACGCGGGCTCGCTCGCGCTCTGCAACGAGCGGGCGGTCAAGACCGTCCCCGCCGTCACCCCGGAGAAGGTCGCCCAGCGCGGCAACTCCCACCGACTGCTCGACCTCGCCAACGAGCTGATGGCGAAGGACGCGCGGCTTGACTTCACGGCGGCGTTCCTCCGCGCCAAGACGGAGCATCCCGAGCTCGCGCAGTAGCGCGGGCGCATACGACAGGTTCAGACAACACACACGAAAGGCAAAGAGCATGAAGTTCCACCTCTACAATGAAGCGGGGATGCACCTCAACGGGCGTCTCACCTACACGGCGGGCGGCGCGGTCGAGCGCGGCGACGTCCTGAAGTTCGACACGGACGGCAACGTCGTCAAGTGCGCGTCGGCTACTGACGCCGCCGTCGGCGTCGCCCTTGACGGCGCGGAGACGGGCGAGATCGTCGCGGTCGCCGTCCTCGGCTCGTTCGCGGGAACGGTCGTCGTCAAGGCGTCCGCCGCCGTCGCGAAGGGCGCGAAGGTCACGGCGCTCGGCGCGGAGGCCGCAGACGCCGACGCGGCTATCGGCGTCGCCCTCGACGCGGCCACGGCGGCCGACGACCTGATCGAGGTCGCCCATTGCGTCCGCCAGTGATGACACGGCGGCCAAGAGCGAAACGGCAACACACGAAATCCGAAATCGGAGAATGACGAATGAACAAGATGGCATATTCCTTTGACGGCCTCAACCTCGCCGACGCGGCGACGGCCAAGCCGGGCCAGGTCGCGCTCGCGAACGAGGCCTCCTTCAACCAGCAGTTCTTCTCGGAGCCGCTGACCCAGTATGCGGTCGGCTGGACGAGCGACCAGAAGGCCCTCGAAAGGCTGTTGGACTTCGTGGCGCCCCAGGTCAGCGTCTCGCGCAAGTTCCAGTATAAGGTCGCCAACAACGCCAAGGAGTTTCTTGCGCTGGAGGAGACGGACGACGTGCGCGCGCTGGGCGGCGAGTTCCGCCGCATCGAGGCTCGCGGCGACATCGTGCAGTCCCGCACCTACTCCAAGGGCCTCTCGACGGTCATCGACCTCGACGAGGAGGACGCGGAGCCGGGGCTGGAGGAGCGCAAGGTCGCGTGGCTTCGCAAGATTCTCCTCCGCATGGAGATCCGCCGCGCCATCGCGCTCCTGTCCGGAGCGGCGGCGAACAAGGCGGTGACGTGGGGCGGCGCGTCGGGCAGCGACCCGGACATGGACTTGGCGGGTATGCTCCTCGCGGGCGGCGACGCCAGCGGCATCGACCCCAACCGCATCCTCATGGGCAAGGCAGCGTGGCAGAAGCGTCTCGTCGCCCTTCGCGAGAAGGACACGGCTGGCGCGTTCGCGTCGTCTGGGATGACGCCGGAGCAGCTGGCGGGCTTCCTCGCGTGCGACGAGGTCTACGTGAACAAAGAGCGCTTCCAGTCGGGGACGGCGAAGCAGAACCTCGTCGGGTCGGGCGTCGTGCTGGGCTTCATGGCGGAGCAGGGCATGGGCAAGGACGACCCCTCGAACATCAAGCGTTTCGTGTCCGCGCAGGACGGCGGGCCGTTCCGCGTGTTCCGCCAGGAGCTGACCTCCCACCTGATCCAGATCAGCGTGAGCCACTACTCCAACATCGTCCTCACCTCGAACCTCGGTCTGCGGAAGCTGACCGTCTCGTAAGCGGGCGAGCGGGCGGCGGCGGGCGGAGCGACGTTTCCGCGCCCTCCGCCGCCCGACGACATTTCCCGGCGCGTCCGCGCCTCTTGGCCGTCTGTCCGTCTGTCTGTTCTGCCAAGGGGACTGTGGACGCGCCGGGCCTTTTCGCCGCGCCGCCCGGCGACAGGGAAACGGACGGCGGCAAGACGACGACAGGAGGGACAGCGCATGGCATGGAGAAAGGCGACGGAGGACGACCTGAAGCGGAGCATCAGCGAAACGGAGGTCGAGGCCTACCGCGAGGCGGCGAACGACAGCGGCGACGACCGCATTGCGGAGCTGCTGACGCGGACGACGCGGCTCGTGCGAGGCTATCTCCGCGCCAACCGGCGCATCCGACTCCCGTCGGACGAGCTGCTGATTCCCGACACGCTGATCGCGCCCGCGATGGACTACGCGGCGTTCGACGTGGTGGCGGTCGTGCCGGTCGACAACATGGAAGACCGCCGCTCGCGCCGCCGCGACGCCATCCGCGTGTTCGAGCAAGTGGCGAGCGACCAGTTCTACGTCGAGAGCGCGGAGCCGGCGGACGAATCGGCTTCTGGCGCGGGATGCACCGTCGTCAGGGTGTCGCGCCGCCGCGTGACGCCCGAATCGCTGGAGGGGCTGTGAGGCGATGAACGCCGCCGTCGTCGCAACGCTCGACCACGACCTCGTTGTCGAGATCAAGCGGCGCAAGCCGCTGGCCGACCTCGTGAGGGCGCGTATTCTGCCGCTCGTGACGCGGCGCGTGTTCAACCTCGTGCAGGGGCATTTCGCCGCCTACGCGTCGACGCACCACCAGACGGCGGACAGGCTCGGCGCACCGCACACCAAGCACATGGAGCGGGCGGCGCGGAACATGACGCACGAGACGGCGGGCGGACAGGGGCGCATCATCCTCCGCATGGCGGGAATCGGGCGGGCGTTCCACGACGTCGAGATCCGCATGAAGGACAGGCGGCTCACCCTGCCCATCTCGAAGGAGGCCTACGGGCTGACGGCGCGTGAGGCGGGGCGCAAGTTCGGCGAGGAGAACATCTTCGTGTTCCGCTCGCGCAAGGGAAGTCTCATCCTCGCGGCGAAGCGGGAGGCCGCACGGCGCGGACGCGGAGCGGGGCGCGGCGGGGGCTTGCGTGGCAAGGGCGGCACGCCGCAGAGGCGCACCATCATCCCGCTCTATTTGCTGAAGGAGAAAGTGTTTCAGAAGCGCGACCCGACCATGCTCCCCGAAGCGGCGGAGATACGGCGGACGGCGCAGACCGCGCTGGAGGAGTGCATCGCGAAATACGTCAAGGGAGGGGAAGTCAATGGATAGCGTCATCACGCTCGGCACGGTCTTGCGCACCTACGCGGACGCGCTCGCCGCGTTCGTCAAGGCGGATTCCGTCCTCGGCTCATACGGCAACCTCACGGTCGTGGTGGAAGACCGCGCCAACATCGACACGGCCATCGCGCAGGCCCTCGCGAAGTCCACGGGCGGCGTGGCCGTCCTCGTGGCGGCGACCGCGTTCCGCCGCCGCCCGAACAGCGGGCGCGTCCTTTCGGGGACGGTCGAGTTCCAGCTCTCCGTCCACGAAAACCCGCTTTTCAACCGGCGCGGGCAGTTCGTGCTGACGGCGCAGTGCGTCGCGGAGCGGCTGGCGGCGATCCTTCACTGGGCGAGGCTGGACGGCTACGACAGCCGCCTCGTGCTGGACGACCTCGTGCGGGCGGATGACAACGCGGCCAACATCGTGGTGGTGCGGTTGCACACGGAGCAGACGCTCAACGGAGGCGAAGCGAAATGAACGGAGGCGAAGAGAAGGTGCGCTGGGGCGACGGCGACGCGGACGGCGGGGACGCCGCCCGCTACGGCGTCATCACGCGCAAGCGCGTCGGGCGCGGCGGCGACCTCGTGACGGGGCTTGACCGCCGGGGTGCGGCGCGGCAGTTCGCCGTCCGCGACCGCCACCGCACGATCTCGCTGACGGCGACCGTCGCCGAGGGCGTGACGGACGACGACGTGCCGGAGGTGGGCGACGTGTTCCTCGCGCCCGTCGCGGGACAGGAGGTCGCGTTCGTCTGCCAGTCGTGCGAGCTGGAATCGTTCGTGGAGGACGCGTCCGTCCTCACGCTCATGGGGCGCACGCCGGGCGAGACGCCCGCCAACGCGCCGTGGCTTCCGCGCACGCCGCCTCCGCCGCCCGACGCTTCGGACGCGTCACCCGAACCTCGCAACTAACGACAACGACAAGGAGACAAACACATGAACATCAGGTTCTTTGCGCCGACCAACCCCTTTGCGGCGCTTGAAGAGGAGTGGGAACTCCAGGGCAACAACGCCAGCGACGGCTACCAGATGGCGTCCGCGCTGAAGAAGGACGGCGACTTCCTGCGCGGCGTCCAGTACGACGGAAAGAAGACCATCTCGCTCTCGTTCATCGGGCGCAAGACGACGGGCGACTTCTCGCTCTTGCTGTCCGACGCGGCGGCTCTCGCGGCGGGCGTCGTCGCGACCGTGGAGGGGCTGGCCTACCACATCGACAGCATCTCAATCGGCTATTCGCAGAACTCCCAGCCGACGCTCTCGATCTCCGCGCACGCGCACCTCGAAGGGCGCGGACACGGCCCGGCGGCGGACGGCGGCGACGGCGGTTGCCGCGTCTACCTCCCGTCGCTCACCTTCCCCGCGCTCGACATCGGCGTGCCGACCGCGCTCGGCGGCGCGTTCACGCTGTCGGACGACTGCGGCCTCTCGCTCCGCTCGCTCAGCTACCAGCTGCGCGTCAACCACGTTGACGAGCCTGACCGCATCGGGCGACATCTCGCGGGCGACAACCACGACGGCACGGAAACGCTCTCCGCCGAGTTCACGGGCGAGTTCGGCGACGGCGACTTCACGCTCGGCGACGGCTGGTATCGCGATTCGACGGCGACGCCGCGCAACAACACCGGCGTCAACACGACGACCGTCCAGCTGACGCACCACGTCATGCACGAGGCGACTGACGCCGCCTCGGCGGCATCCGTCGCGGACGACGGCGAGTAAGGGGAGGGCGGCGCGATGGCACAGACGGCGCACCCTCACCTCGAAAACGCCCTGCGCGACCTCCGCGACCGCTTCGGCGCGGAGGCGTCCGCCCTGACGGCGGACGAGATGTTCGACCTCGTGGAGTGCGTTCGCCGCGCCGAGAGCCCGTTCGCGGACGTCAATGCGGACGCGATGGGCTTCCCGGTGAAGGTGTGCGAGGGCGTCTACCTGTGGCGGCTGACGGCGGGTGCGAGCGCGTGGCTGGACGACTACGCGGGCGTCTGGTGGGGCGGCGAGCGTGACGGCAAGCGTTATTTCTGGGCGCTGTGCTACGCGCTCGCGCACGCCCGGAGCAAGGAGGCGTTCATCGGCCTTGACACGCCGCAAAAGGCGCATGACGCCATCCGCAAGTTCGCGCTCCGCGTTCCCGCGACGCAGAAGGAGCTCGCGCTCGCCGTTGACAAGGCCCTTGGGCGCACGGACGACGCGGACGACCCGAAGCGCGGCGCGACGCCGCAGAAGGAGAACGCGCTGGACTGGGCGGCGCTCGTGGCGCGGCTGGAGGGGCAAAGCGGCATCCGCGCCGACGAGTGGCTGTGGGGACGGTCGGCGGGGTATGCCGTCCGCGCCTACAACGACCTGGCGACGTTCGCCCGCCGCTACGGCGCGGCGACGGGCGGCGGCGAGGAGCGGCGCATGAAGGACTTGCTGGACGAGGCGATGAACGCGCTCGCCCGGTGCAAGGCCCGCATCGGGCGGCGCATCCGCGCCGAACGCGCCCAGGCGGCGGCGATTGCGGCGATCAAGGCGGCGGAGGAGGCGGAAGGGACGGTGTCGGCTGACGGGGCGGCGGAAGAGACGGAGGCCGAATGAACGACGACAGCATGGAGATGGTGTGGACGATCGGGCTTCAAGACAAGGCCTCGGTCGAAATGGCGCGGCTGACGCGCCTCGCCGAACAGCTCCAGGCTCGCTTCGCGGCGGCGTTCAAGGGCGTCGCGCTGCTCGCTATCTCAAGATAACCGCGATTCCCATCGTCGCGACTTCGACGTCGAAGCGCTCG
>CAVKTW010000215.1:0-1094 GCA_963659085.1 Candidatus Methanomethylophilaceae archaeon
GGACGAGGCGGACGCTTGATACAAGGCGGTTCAGGGGTATCGCCAGGAGGAGGCGGCGGAGTCCGCCAAGTTCCGCAAGGCCCTCTTGCTGATCGCCACGACGTGCGACCGGGCGGGGGTGACGGCGGGCGACGCGGACTGACATTTCGGGCGCGGGGTTGCGGCTACCGAGCCGCCGCCCCCGCCCTCACAAGGACAGGCAAACGAAAGGAACAGACAATGACACGCAACGGCTACAACAGGAGGCGCGAGCCTCGCAGTCTCGTCAGGTCGTCCTGGCGCGCGGAGGCGTTCTGGCGTCCCGCGCCGCAGAAGAAGGGCGTCACCCTCGTCACCGAATGGAGGAAGTGAAAATGAAACTCACGAGAATCCTGATCAAGGCGCAGTGCGCGGCGGGCTGGGCGCGGGAGAGCAAGTTCACCGACGCCGTGCGGGCGATGATCAAGCACTCGCGCGGATGCCTCGACCGCGACCACGACATCGACCCGGACAAGATGACGCTTACGGAGTTCCTTGACGCGATTGACGACCAGCGCATCACCTTCTCGCTCCAGACCGGTGGGCAGGGGCAATTCTTCCGCGAGATCGGCTGTCTCGGCGACAGCTACAACATGGCGAAAATCTGGAAGGAGGACTAGCGATGGCGGACGCAAAGGGCAAGGGCGGCGTGGCGCTGATGGCCGTCGACCAATACGGACACACCTACCACGGGCTGAAGAATCCGCGCAAGGAACTGTGCGAGCGGCTGGGGCGCGAACACGCGGATCGGATGTTCGTGGACGGCAAGGACGGCAAGACCTACCATGTCGGCTACATCATCGGCGGGCTGTGGCTGACCCTCTTCGAGGTGAGGCCCTTCAGGAGGGCGACCGCATGAGCGCGGGGCGCGTCATCGCGCTGGGGCGCTACGGCGGCGAGTTCCGCCGCCTCGCGCTCCGCGTCAAGGGCGGCGAGGCGTCCGCGATCCGGGCGGCGGCCTCCCTGCTGGCGGAGCGGCTTCCCTGCGGGGCCGTCGTCGTGCCGATGCCGTCCCATCGCGGGCGGGCGGAGGCGATGCTGGCCGTCGCGGAGGGCGTCGGCGCGTGGCGCCCGGA
>CAVKTW010000215.1:1143-4667 GCA_963659085.1 Candidatus Methanomethylophilaceae archaeon
CCCGGACATGGCGGTGTGCGACGCGCTGGAGGCTGATCCGCACGGCGGACGCTACGCGGCGAAGCGCGGACGGCGCGACGCGGGGCGTGTGCGGATGCGGCTTCGGCTGACGCCGCCTTGCGCCCGGCCGGTCGTCGTCATCGACAACTGCGTGGACGCGGGCGCGACATTCCGCGCGGCGGACGCCGCCCTGCCGACGGGCGCGTCCCTGCTGGCCATCGCGGCGACGGACGCGAGCGGCGCGGCGCTGGGAGGCGCGGACAGGTTCTGACGGCACGGCAAACGACAACACAAACACGACAACGAAACGAAAGGAAAACCGAAATGGGAATCAGGCTTCACTTCGCCAACTGCTACAAGATCAAGTATTCCGCCGCGGCGGCGTTCAGCCTCGCCAACGACTACGAGGCGATCAAGGCGGTGCTGGCGGCGCACGGGTGCACCGTCTACCGCACCGACGACGGCGACTGCGAGGACTACTGGGAGTTCGACGTGCCGCGGCACGAGATCCAAAAGCTGCTCGCCGACCTCGACGCGACGGACGCCCGCGAGGAGTGCGGAATCCCGGTCGACGACCTCCATGCGTTCTTCAAGCAGGCATTCATCGAGGGGGACGGCGACAATCCCGAAATCCACTTCGCGTGGTTCTGACCGCGCAAGACAGACAACAGGAAAACACAACAACAGACACAACGAAAACAGACAACCCACAAACCGAAAACAGACAGGAAACGAAAAGGAGAAACAGACAATGAAAGCACTCACGGCAAACGACATCTGCTTCAGCACCACCGCGCTCAGCTTCGCGAGCGACGGCGTTCTGCGCACGAGCCTTGACATCGGCGAGGTGCGCGCGGCTCTCGACTTCAAGATCGAGAAGCACCCCTCGTTCGACGAGACGGGGCGCGTCATCCCCGGACACTTCCACCTCCGCCGCGACACGGACAACGCCATCATCCCCTGCCCGGCGGTAGGGCAGAAGTTCACGCCCGTTCAGCACCTCGACGTGTTCGACTACATCGTGAACAAGGTGATGCCCGAAGTGCCGCAGATGCGGCTGGAGACGGCGGGGACGCTCTACGGCGCGGGGACGGGCCTCGTGACGGCGACGATGGGCGAGGCGTTCAGCCTCCCCGGCGACGAGAGCCCGCACCGCCAGCGGCTGCTGTTCTCGAATCCGTGCGGGCGCGGGTCGCTCGTCATCGGGTTCACGAGCGTGCGGGTCTTCTGCCAGAACTGCATCGCGGCGGCGCGGCGCGAGGCGCGTCACGGCGAGGGCGGGTTCGTCGTCCGCCACACGGCGGGCGCGGACATCGCCGCGCGGGCGGCGGTGGAGTCGATCGCCGCGCAGGTGCGCGAGGCGGAGCGTCTGCGCGAGAGGTGCGAGTGGCTGGCGACGCGCAACGTCAGCCGCGACACGCTCTACCGCGCCCTTGACGCAATCCACCCGCTCCGCCACGAGGAGGGCACGCCCGCGCGCGGACGCATCCAGGCGAAGCGCGACGCGGTCGTCGCGCAGTTCGACGGCGGCGAGACGGCGCAGACCATGAAGGGCGACACGGCGTGGAAGCTGTTCAACGCGTTCACCTATCCCATCTTCAACCCGGAAAGGACGGGCGAGCGGAGCGACCTGGCGGACATCGCCTATGCGGGTCAGCTGGGCGGCAAGGCCGACCGCGTGACGCGCATCTTCGAGACGGTCGAGCGGCTGGCGGCGTAGCGGTGAAAAAAATCTAAATCACCCTATTGACGGGTAGCGGCAACAAAGAGTATAATAGGCGCGTTTGAAAGAACTGAAGCAGACAGACAGACCATGAGCATGATGCCATCCATCGACAAGACGCGAATCACCCTGCGTATGCCTCTGTCGCTCCGTGCGAAGCTGCGGACGAAAGTCCGCGCCGCGAACGGGCAGCTGACGGAGAACGACGTGGCGCTTCTCGCGCTCGACCGCGAGCTGGCGAACGTGACGCCGGACGACGAGGACGTCGAGTGGGCGAAGGAGGAAAGGAAAAGAAATGCGCGTAAGCGTCAAGGCAAATGAGTGCGTGATCGAGTGCGATGTCCTCGAACTCGCGTGTCTGCGGGCGTTGGCACGCCGCGTCCAGCGGCTGGCCGGCGGCGTCAAGGGCGGGGCAACCCCTGCCGTCGGGATTCGGGAGGTGAAGCGCGCGATGCTCGCGGTGATCCTCTCTTTCTGCGACAGGGGTTGCCGCGACCCGCGTCCGAGCCGCACCTGACCGAGGGGAAAGGAACAGCGATAGCGAATGTAAAGTGAGGTTGCCGCTACCTACAAGGCGGCAAGGAAAGCACGGGCGGCCGCAAGGGTTGCGGCAACCCAAACGACAGAAAAGGCAAAACGAAAATGGCATACAGTACGAAAAGCATGAGGGGCAAGACCTTCATCGGGACGCCGCTTCCGAACCGGCTTCACGATGAGTTCTCGCGGCTCTGCGCCCTGGCGGGGCGGAGCAAGGCAAAGGAACTGGAGACGGCGGTGGCGGTGCGCGTCACGCAGCTCCAGCAACAGGAACGGCAGGGGGTGATCCGTGGACTGCGCTGACCCGTTCGCGTGGAGCGGCGTCCGCCGCTTCTGGGAGGCGGCGAGGCCCGTCCTGACGGAGCTCCTGTCGGGACTGGCGTTCCTCGCGCTCATGACGGCGTTCGCCGCCCTGTGCGCCCTCTCCAGCGACTACAACTGGAACTGACGATCTCGACGCCCCGCCGCGAGTGCGGACGCGGGCTGACGGAAGAGAAGAAAACAGAACAGGCAACAAAAGGAACAGACAAATGACGAAAGACGAAAACACGCCGACCACCGCCGTGGCGGCTCGCACGGGGACGGACATCGTGTTCGACCCGCAAGGCAAACTCCAGTTCCGCAACTACGCGGCCGTCCTCGACTTCACTGGGCAGCTCGTGGCGGCGGGGATGGCCCCGAAGGGCAAGACAAAGGAGCAGTGCGCGATCTGCATCGCGTTCGGGCTTCCGCTGGGGATGGACGTCCTCGCGTCGATCCAGAACATCGCCGTTATCAACGGGATGCCGTGCGTGTGGGGCGACGCGCTCGTGGGGCTGGTGATGGCCTCCGGGCTGCTGGAGGACATGAAGGTCGAATACCTCCCCTCGGTCAAGGAGTGCGGGGCGGTCAAGGTCACGGTCAAGCGCCGGGGCATCCGCGAGCCGTTCGTGGGGATGTTCTCGCGCCACATGGCGGAGGTCGCCGGCCTCTGGGGCAAGCAGGGGCCGTGGACGCAGTACCCCCTGCGCATGATGCTCAACCGGGCGCGGGCGTTCGCGTTCCGCGACGGCTTCGCGGACGTGCTGAAGGGGCTGAAGGTCGCGGAGGAGGTGCTGGACGTCGCGACGGAGGAGGCGGAGCGCCATGCGCCCGCGTCCCGCCGCGCCCGCGTTTCGCCGCCGCCCTACGGCAAGGAGGCGGGCGACCGCCCTGCGGAGAGGAAGCGTCCGCTGACGGCGGGCGACCTCATCAACGGCGCGGCGAGGACGCGCAAGGCGGAGGC
>CAVKTW010000215.1:4677-9675 GCA_963659085.1 Candidatus Methanomethylophilaceae archaeon
GCGGAGGCCGAAGCCCCTGCTCCCGCGCCTGACGCGGAGGAGGAGGCCGCGCCGTCCGCGCCCGAAGCCGGCGCGGCTGACGCCGCCGCCGAGGCGGACGCGCCCGCGCCTGACGCGGCGACGATGACGGAGGAGGTGCTGTGATGGCGGCGCATCACCCCCTGTCGATGTCGAACTGGCCGGCGTGGGAGGTCTGTCCCTGCAAGCGGCCCGGCGGAGGAGACTCCGCCGAGGCGCGTTCGGGCTCGCGCTCGCACGCCTGGCTCAAATACATGATCGACATCCACGTCGGCAGCGGCGAGGCCGAAATGCCGCAGGGCGTCACGGCGGACGAGAAGTCGCGCGCCGAATGGGCGTTCTACGAGGCGAGCGCGATTCTCGGCTCGTATTCGTGCGAGGGCGAGATGAAGGTCAAGATCGAGGGGCATGAGGAGCTGGACGGCATCGAGGGGACTTGCGACCTCTCCGCCGTCCTCCCCGACCGCATCGTCGTCATCGACTACAAGACCTACTCCATGCACACGGACGACCTCATCGCCCAGCCGCTCGGCTACGGGCTGGCCATCTACTCCAGCGGCGTGTTCATGCCCAAGGAGATCGAGGCGGTCATCCTCCACGGCGGAAGCCACGAGGTCGAGCGCGTCCGCGTGTCCGTCGAGGAGGCGTTCGAGCGGGCGCACCGCATCGTGCGCGGGCGGCTGGAGGGCGGCGACGACCTTGACCGGGCGACGCCCAACCACTTCTGCCAGTATTGCGCTCGGCTGAAAGAGTGTCCGGCGACCGACCGCTCGCTCGCGCTCGTCAGGGACGAGGCGAAGTTCCCCGCCCTTCCGCTCGCCCAGCAGCTCGTCGTCGCCAAGCAGGTGCGCACGATCTGCGACCGCGTGGAAAAGGAGGTCAAGCGCCAGCTCGACGAGCAGATCGCGGGCGGCGTCGAGGTCGAGGACGCGGCGGTGAGCGGCGGCGGCGTGACCTGGAAATACAAGGTCAAGCCAGGCCCCGAATCGCTCGCGGACATTGTCGGGCTCGCCAACGAGGTGTCGAAGCACGGCATCGGCACGGAGGGGCTGATGGCGCTGGCGAACATCGCGAAGACGCGGCTGTGCGACGCGCTCGTCACGGCGAATCCGGGGCTGAAGGTCGCGGAGGCGAAGCGGCTCGTCAAGCCGTTCTACGCGCCGGGCAAGGCATCGCGCTGGCTGGAGAGGGCGGAGTGATGGATCCGAAGGGCGACAAGATCACCCTGCTCCTCGGCGAGGTCGAGAGCGTCCGCAGCCTGACTGCGGACGCCCGACTCGCCGCCGTGGACGGCCTGTTCGACTGGTTCCTCGGTCGGGAGGTCGTTCGCGGCGGCGTCGGCGGGGAGACGCTGGACGCGCTCGTTGCGCGACAGGAACGGCATCTCGCCGTCTGCCGCGCACGGGCCGCCGCCGGCCGCAAGGGAGGACTTGTCGGAGGACGCGCAACCGGCGCGGCCAAGGCCCGCTTCGGGAATCAAAACGCAAAGCAAAACAAGGCTGAAAACGCAAAGCAAAACAAAACGCAAAGCAAAACGCAAAGCAAATCCGATAACGTCGAAGAAGTCACCGCCATTAGCAAGGAGTGCGAAGTTATCCCTGCTGAAACGCAAAGCAAAACCGAGACGAGACGCGAAAACGCAAAGCAAAACAAAACGCAAAGCAAAACGCAAAGCAAAACACCCCCCTTTGCCCCCTTTCCCTTGCCCCCCCTTGTACCCCCCTGTACTCTTACCCCCTATAACCCCCCTTCTTTGGTGGGTTCATTCGAGAGCGAGGGGCCTACGGCCCCTTGGCGCGAGGGCGCGCGTACGCGAGGGGCGGGCGACGGGGCCCGGGACGGCGCGTTGGCGGGTGAGCCGCCGTCCGCCCCGCAGGGGAGGCCGCCCTATCTGCCCGACGAAGACCTCCAGCGGTGCTACGCCTCGCAGATCGGGGTGCCGCTCGACTACCTCCCGGCCTTCATGGCGGAGATGGAGCGGAACGGCTGGGGCTACGTGAACAGGGGCGGCGTGTTCGTCCAGCTCAACAGGCAGAACTTCAAGTATGTCCTCGGCGCGTTCTGGCGTCAGCGCAGACGGAGGGACGGCAAGGCCGCCCAGCCGCAGGGCGTGTCGCTGGACGCGCTGGAGGGGTTCGACTTCTCGCGATTCGGAGAGTGAGGCAACGGATGAAGACAGACGAGACAAACAGGCAACGGCTCGACCGCATCTGCGGCGAGATCATGGCGGCGCTGGAGCGTCCGCAATGCGCGGAGGTGAAGGTGTCCGAGGAGGCCGTGCGCAAGAGGGCGGAGCAGATGGCGCGGGAGGGCTACTACCCGTCGCCGCAGACCGTCGTCGCGCTCGGCTACTACCTGAAGGGCTACGGGCTGTGGCTGTCGGGCGGCGTGGGGACGGGCAAGACGGAGTTCTTTCGCCACTTGCGTCCGCTGGCCGTCCCGACGCGGGCGACCGGCTACCCGCCGCAGATCGTGCTGTTCCCGCTCGTGCAGACGGTGGAGATGTCCGTCGAGGACATCCGCGACTGGCTCAACGAGAACAGGAACGCGGAGGTCGTGCTGGACGACGTGGGGGCTGAGCCGGTGTTCAACCACTTCGGCGGCAAGTTCGAGATACTGCCCTACATCCTTGACAAGCGGATGGAGAGCCCATGCCGCACGCACGCCACCAGCAACCTGTCCGCCAAGGCGATGGGCGAGCGGTATCACAACGTCCGCATCCTCGACCGCTTCGCGGAGATGTTCGTGAAGGTCGAGTTCAGCGGTCACTCCCTGCGGCGGAGCAAGCCGAACGCGGCGATCCGCAAGGCACAGGCGGACTACGCCCGGCGGACGGCGAACGGGGCGGCTGACCCCGTTTCCGCCCGCGGGGTTGCCGCAACCGGCGTAGGCATCGTCAAATCGGGGCCTACGGACGCGCAGGGCCAATCCGGGGGAGGGGGCCTGATAGATCCCTCCCCCAGGCGGCGGAGGGCGTAGAGGCCGATTCTCGCGCCGATTAGAGCATTTTGAGATAACCGAACAAAAAAGGAGGAAAACAGATGAAAACGAAACAGCGGGTCATCCGCAAGAGAAACGACAACGCTGGGAGTGATTCGCGGGTCGCGAAGCTGTCCCTGCGCATGACGCGGCAGCTGAGCAACCGCCTCGCCTCGATTCAGGGGCTGGTGCGGGCGTTCGGCAAGGGCGAGAGCCTTGCCGACCTGTTCGAGCGGGCGGCGATGCCCGCCATCCAGGCGTATGTCGCGCCCTACGCGGAAAAGGCGCGGGCCTTCCGCGAGGCGGAGCGCACGGCGCGGCTCGCGGCGGCGGCGGCGACCTGACCGGCGCGGACGGCTGACACGGACAACGACAGGCACGAAAGGAACGGACAGACAAATGGGACCAGACGGCATTTGAAACGCCCTACATCGGCAACGACACGCTGATGGGCGCTATGCGGCGCATCTTCGCGCTCGCGCTCGACGGCAACTGGAAATGCGATAGGCAGATCCGCAAGGTCTGCATCGAGACGCTGGGCGCGGGCGTGTGCGAGCCGATCCGCGACGAGTGGAAGGCCCGCAAGCGCACGGAGGGCAAGGCCCGCTGACGCGAGGGCGCGACACAGAGGACAACTGAAACAGACAAAGCGAACAGACGCGAAAGGAACAGACAGATGAACACAAACGACAGGAACGGCAAGGCGAAGAAGGTCGAGGAACTGCTCGACTGGCCCGTGCCGATGGCGGAGGTCGGCTGGCGGGCGGCTGACGACGCGGACAGGATGTTCGTGGAATACTACGAGCGCGACAGGCCGGAGAGCGAGGTCGCGGGGTATGACTTTGCCGCCGTCTACGGGTGCGGACACGAGGCGAACGCGCGGCTGATGGCCGCCGCGCCCGACCTCTACCGCGCCGCACGGCTGGCGGCGGCGTTCCTCGAACACTCGTCGCTCATGGCGGCGTCGGAGGTTCGCGCCGACCTGGTGTCCGCGCTCGCCAAGGCGGGCGGCTTCGGGAAGGGAGGCGCGAAATGACGCTCGTCAAGAACACGCAGACGCCGAGGTCAAACTTCCGTCTGCCCATCGCCTCGTTCCGCGTGGAACTTTCCCGCGACGGCGAGAACATCGTCCTTGACACGCCGCAGCCCGTCTGCGCACGGCAGTTCCGCAGCTTCACGGTAGGCGAGCGCATTGCCTACCAGAACATCGTGCGCTTCATACTCGACCAGTCGCAAGAGGCGATGGCGCGGACGCGGGAGGAGATCGCGGCGTGGAACGACAGGAAGCGCGAGGAGGCGTGACATGGAACGGAAACTCTACTGCGACATGACGCGGCGCGAGAAGCGCGTCTACTGCGGCAAGATGCTGGCGGACTGGATCAAGGCGGGGTGCGAGGTCTTGCTCGTCATCCAGCTGCCGCGTTGCGTCCGCAACGGCGACGGCTGGTATTACCGCAACGACTGGTGCGTCTACGACTGCGAGAGCCGCTGGCATCCGATTGACCTTGAAGCGTTCTACGCCGAGATGGGAATCGTGCCGAAGGGCGGCTACCCGCTCTATGCCGTCCTCCGCGAGGCCGGCTACGACGCGCACGATGTCGGCGGGGCGGTCGTCATTCTCGGACGCAAAGGAAATGGGAAACAGGAACGGAAATAACGGACAGAGAAAACAGACAAACACAAAAACAAGAAAGGAACAGACAGATGGAAAACTACAGGGATCGGACGCTGAAGCCGAACACGGTCATCGGCGACGGCAACGGACAGACGCTCCAGGCCTTGTGCTACTGGGTGACGTCGACGGCGGCGTATGAGAGGCTGTCCGTCGAGGAACATGAGAGGATTGGAACGGCAATCAACGCGCTCGGCAAGCACATCGTCAGCAAGATCGAGGCGGCGTATGTCCCGACGGAGAAGAACTACAAGGTGATGGTGCGCGTAAACAGGACTACCACCAGCGACTTCCCCGTCTATGTCAAAGCGACGGACGAAGCCGGTGCG
>CAVKTW010000216.1:0-6118 GCA_963659085.1 Candidatus Methanomethylophilaceae archaeon
CGCCGTCGAGGAGTGCTACGACGCAATCGCGGTGCTTCTGCGCATGGTGGACGTGATCGAGGGGCGTCAGCCGCTCGGAGAAGCGAAGGAAGGGGGCGCGGAATGACAAAACTCTTCCCGACCGCCCTCATCGTCCTGGACGTGGCGGCGGCGGTGCCGTATGCGTTCCGTGGCGACGTCCGCCACACCATCTACTGGCTCGCGGCGGCGACGCTCACCGCTTGCGTCACCTACTGAAACTGAAGGGAGAAGCGAATGAGAACATTTGACATCGACCTGACAATCAAAATCAGGTGCGTAGCGCATAACATGGAGGAGGCGCGAGAAGTCGTCCTCGAAAACTTCCGCGAAGGGAAATACCTCGACGCGGACAAGGACTGGCTGGAAATGAACATCAAGGATGCGGAATGAAAAACAAAGACTGGGCAATCACGTGCGCGGCGGACTTCCTTCGCCGCCGCAGCCACCTCATCATCGAAACGGACGCTCCCTGCCGCGTGGCGGGGCGCGAAGTCCGCATCCCGCTCGTCGCATGGGACGAGCCGTGCGAGACGGTGGCGTTCGTGACCGTGCGGACGCCCGCGACCGAGGGCTGGCGCAATCCGACGCGCAAGCAGCGCACGGAAACGAAACGCGCCGGCCTTTCGTGGAAGCGGCGGATGAAGTGGGATGGGGCGGTGCGCTTCGACGTGATTGACGTCTACGGCTCGCCCGACAAGGGGCGTCCCGTCATCGACCACGTGACGAATGTCGGCATGGAGTGAAGACGAAACACAGGACAACACGAAAGGAAAACCGAAATGGCAACATCGAACATCACCTCCAAGGCGAAGGCCGCCAAGGCGCGCGCCGCGCTCGCCAACCGCACCAAGGTGTCCGCCGCCCGCGCCGAGACGCGCCGGGCAATCCGCTGGCTGGGCGCGGCGTCCGCGCTCCTCGCGCCGATTGACGACGAGGTTGTGAAGCCTCTCGCGGCATCGGCCGCCGCGCTCGTGGGCGAGCTGGAGGCCCTGGCGAAGCAGATGTCGGAGGCCGCCGAATGACGCCTCCGCTCGCGAGCGTCGTCCGCCGCCTCGCCGTCGCGGAGACCTGTCGGCTGATGGGCTTCCCCGACGACTACCTCGACGTCGACGGCGCGGACACGCCCGACGCACCGCGCTACAAGGCGTGCGGCAACTCGTGGGCGGTGAACTGCGCGGAGTTGGTGAACGCCCGCGTCGAACGAGCCCTGCGCGAGACAGGCGCGGTCGCCCCCGGCGCGTCCGTGCGCTACGCCACGACCTGTTCGGGCGTGGAGGCGCACTCCCTCTCCGTGCGCGGGGCGGACTGGACGCCGCAGTTCTTCTCGGAGATCGATAAGTTCCCCTGCCGCGTCCTCGCGCACCGCTACCCGTCCGTCCCCAACCTCGGCGACATCGCGAAGGTCGACGGCAACGCCTGGCGTCTCGACGTGTTCAGCGGCGGCACGCCGTGCCAGTCGCTGTCCGTCGCGGGCAAGCGGCACGGCATGGCGGAGGGGTCGGGGACGCGCTCGTCGCTCGCGTTCCATTGGCTTCGCCTCGCGAACGAGACGCGGGCGCACGTCGCGCTTTGGGAGAATGTGCCGGGCGCGTTCACCGCGAACGGCGGGCGCGACTTCGCGTGGTTCGTGTTTCGGCTCGCGGAGGCGGGATGGGGCGTGGCGTGGCGCGTGCTTGACGCGCAATACTGTCCGTCATGGAGTTTCCCCCGCGCCGTCCCCCAGCGGCGCAAGCGCATCTGGCTCGTCGCGTGCCGCGACGGCAACTGGCGCATGGCGGCGCGAATCCTGTTCGAGCGGCGGGGCCGCCTCGCGCCGTGTCCGCCCCTGCGCGTCCTCGGCGACGGCACGGCGGTCGCCGAACGGGGCGAGACGCGCTTCGGCGCGGACGGCAAGCCGTTCTCGCCGCTGACGCGCCGTTCGCGGGCGGACTGGCTTCCCGTCGGCTTCTTCGGCGGGGCGGGCGCGCCGCTCGCGGAGAGCCGCCTCGTGCTCTCGCGGCTGGGGGAGGTGCGCTACTGCGGCGGGATGTTTGAGGCGGGCACCCTGTTCGGCGGCGGCGCGGCGGAGCGTCCCGACGGCCTTGCGAACGGCTGGCTCGCCGCCGTCGGCGCGGGGTCGGGCGTCGCGTGCGGACGCACGGCGGTCGCGCTGAAGACGCCGCCGTGGCCGGCGGGCATCCAGCCGCCGTGGCGCGTCCTCGCCGAGGCGGACGGCGTTGACGCGGCGGTCACGCCGCCGCCCGAATACGACGGCACGGTGTGCGGGCTGTCGGACGTGCTGTTGCCGTGGGGCGACGCGCTCCGCGACCTTCTCCTGTCGAAGCGGGCGTGCGAGGGCATCCTCCGCCGCGCCGCCAAGCGGGGGCGTCCGCTCAACCCGATCCTCACCGAGACAATCGCCGAGCAGATACGCCGCTGGGACGGCGGCGCGGCGTTCGGAGGCGGGGATGGGGCGGCGGAATCGCCGCGCTCGCTTTGCTACGACGGGCGGGCACAGGCGAGCCGCGCCGAAGTCTCCAAGACCCTTGTCGCGGGCGCGGGCTTCGGCGGCGGGTCGGACAGTATGCCCAAGGTCTGCGTGAGCCGGGCGTTCAACTTCGAGCTGTTCTCCGATTCGCCCACGCCCGAACAGGTCGGCGCGCTTTGCGCCCATCGGGCGGGCGACTGGGCGGTCTACCGCGAGTTCCGCCCGCCCCACGCGACGAACAGCAACGGGCAGCACGTCGCCGCGTGCGTGACGGCGCACGAGAGTGCCTACACGCAGAACCTGAAGGACAAGAGCGGCGGCTACGTCATCCAGCACCCGCCCGTGTTCGCGCTTGACGGCGACAAGTGGAAGGTGCGCCGCGACGACGACTACGCCCGCAAGGGCGGCAACGGCCTCGGCGTGAACGAGGCGGAGGTCATGTATACGCTTACAACGGCAGACCGGCACGCCGTCGCGGTCTGCCGCCACGAATGACAAGACGGCCAACAGCAACGAAAGGAACAGACACACATGGACGAAAGAGACAGGAACAGGATCTCGCTCTGGCGCAAGTATGACGCGGGCGAGCACAAGCCGGTCGCCAAGGGCGACGGCCTCATCGGCGAGAACGACTACAAGGTCTGCGGCACGATGTGGCCCAGCCGCAAGGGCGAGGGCGCGAAGGGGCCGTGGCAGGTCTGGAGCGTGTCGCTCCAGCCCGCGCAGGGCGAGACGCGCAAGCTCGTCGCCGTGCCGTCCGAAATGCTCGGACAGGTGATGGCGCTCATCAGCGGCGGCGCGGCGTCGTCCGCGCCCGCGCCCGCCACCCCGCCGCAGGGCGTTGCCGCCCCCGCCGTCGAGGAGGAGGAACTGCCGTTTTGAACTACGCCGGCCTCCACGCGGGATGGCGCACCATCGGCGGACAGCGCGGCTACTACCGGTCGCGCTGGGAGGCCAACTACGCCCGCTACCTGGAGTTCCTGCGGCGGGCGGGCGTCATCCTCGCGTGGCGGCACGAGCCCAAGACCTTCTGGTTCGAGAAGATCAGGCGCGGCGTCCGATCCTACTTGCCCGACTTCGAGGTCGGCTACCCGGACGGGCGCACCGTCTACCACGAGGTCAAGGGCTACTTCGACGCGAAGAGCAAGACCAAGCTGAAGCGCATGGCGAAATACCACCCCAAGGTCGAGGTGCGCGTCATCGCCGCGCGCGAATACCGCGACATCCGCCGCCGCCTCTCCCCGCTCCTCAAAGGCTGGGAGTAGGCGCGTTCCGCCGGTCGCGGTTTTTTGGTATACTACAGGTAGCCGCTACCCGAATGACAAACCGGCCGCGAGTGAAAGGACGAGCAACGTGCAGACAGCAAACAGAAAATCCAGCAGGGGACAGGGCGCGAAATGCGCCCGCTTGGGGTGTCCGCTCCTCGCGCAGGGCGACGGCGCGACGTGCCGCGAGTGTCCCGGCCCCGACTTCTTCACGCGCCACCACGAGTGCACGAAATGCCGCTACCACGGCGTCGGCGACCCGCGCTGCCTCATCTGCGCGGGGCCGTCCGACACGCCGAGCCACAAGGGCGCGTCGCACGTCTCGATCGACGCGATGCCCGACGGCGGCGAGAAGATGCTCATGACGCGGCTTGACACGGCGGCGCGTCCCGCCGCGCTCGTCCTGACCGACGGCGAGGCGGACGTCGCGCGGCGGCTGATGGCGTTCTTCGTCGCGCTGGAGCTGGACGAGTTCGCGCTCGTCAAGCACCTCGTCGCGGGCGGCAACCTCAACACCTACGCCTCGGTCAACAACCGCCCGCGCCAGTATGTCTGGAAGATGGCCAAGGGCATGATCGCCAAGTCGCCCGAAATCCGCGCCCTCGTCAGGGAGCGCAAGCAGCCCAACGGCCGCATCCTCACCCGCGACGGACGCCACAGCCCTTTCCAGCTCAACCTCTTCTGAACGGGACACGACAGCCCGCACACAGCAAACACAAGCACACACGCGCAAAGCGCAAAGGAACACGCACATGAAGATCAGCAAGTACCTCAAGAACATGAAGGTGGAGAACGTCGCCGTCTCGACGCTCGTCCCCTACGAGAACAACGCCCGCCGCAACGAGGACGCCGTGCCGGGCGTCGCCGCGTCCATCCGCAAGTTCGGCTTCCGCAACCCCATCCTCGTTGACAAGGACAACATCATCATCGAGGGCCACACGCGGCGGCTCGCGGCGATCTCGCTCGGCATGGAGGAGGTGCCGGTCATCCGCGTCACCGACCTTCCGCAGAAGATGATAGCCGCCCTGCGGCTCGCGGACAACAAGCTCGCGGAGCTCTCGTCGTGGGACTTCGACAAGCTCGACAGGGAGCTCGCGGCCATCGCGGAGATGGACGGCGACGACCTTGACATGGGCGAGCTGGGCTTCCCCTCGCTGGACGACGACCCGTTCGCCTCGCTCGACACCGCGCCGGCCGACGCCGGGGCCGCCGCCCCAGCCCCCGCGCCGGGCGTCGCCGTCGCCACGGCGGACGGTCACGCCGCCTCCGTCGCGGGCGTCGCGGGAACGCTCCCGCCCGAACTCGCGGGCGCGAAGCTGACCCCCGACGCACAGGAGAAGATCGAGGTCGAGGCCCCGACGAACAAGGAGCGCGTCATCGTCGTCTTCGACCCCGCCGACCGGCAGAAGCTGGCGGCCCTGTTCGGGTTCGTCCCGGAGAAGGTCGTCTACACGCTGGAGGAAGTGCTCGCCGCCAACGGCGACAGGAGCGCGACCGACAAGGGCCAGAAGCAGGGCGCGAAGTCGGGCAAGGACAAGCCCGCGCAGAAGGACGGCGAGTAGCCCGCCGCCCCGCGACGCGCCAGCCCCGGCATGACACGAGAGGAGTTGCGACAATGACGCTCATCAACGGAAACACTTGCGCCTCTTACGAGCAGTTCCTCGCGGACGCCAACCGCCCGCGCTACGGCTGGCGCGTCGCCATCCCGACCTATCGGCGGGCGGAGACGCTTTGCAAGAAGACGCTGAAGATGCTCGCCGAATCGTCCGTGCCGCCGGACAGGATCGACCTGTTCGTGGCGAACGAGGAGGAGCGGCGCGTCTACGAGCGCGTCGTCCCGAAAGGGGCGTATTCGCGCCTGATCGTCGCCATGCCTGGGCTTCGGCACGCCCGCAACTTCATCTCGCGCTTCTATCCGCAGGGACAGCGCGTCGTCGAACTCGACGACGACCTGGCGCGCTTCGAGATGCGCGTGTCCGAAAAGAAGGTGAACGGCAAAGTCCCCGACCTCGCCGCGCTATTCGACTACGGCTTCGCGCTCGCCGACGAGATCGGCACGGGCGTGTGGGGCGTCTACCCGTGCGCGGGGCTGTCCCTTCGGCGCAACGTCCGAGTGAACCTGTGCTATCTCATCGGCTTCGCGTTCGGGTGCGTCATGACGCGGGACGCCTCGCACATCCGCGAGCTGGAGGACAAGGAGGACTTCGAGTTTTCCATCCTCCAGTGGCGGAGATACGGCAAGGTCTGCCGCATCGAATACGTCAGCGCCAGAACGAACTGCTACACCGAGCCGGGCGGAATGCAAGAGACGCGCACCGAGGCTCGCGTCAAGGCCAGCGCACTCCACCTCCTGAGGAAATACCCG
>CAVKTW010000217.1:0-5594 GCA_963659085.1 Candidatus Methanomethylophilaceae archaeon
TTATACGGTTTTGTCGCCCACTCGCCGCCAGAGATTCCAATTCGTTGTTCAGTCGGGGCGGGCGAAAAACCTAAATCGGACACACTTCTGTCGAACGAGTGTCTGCGAAAACGCACAACCGAGAGCCTGTCGAGGCGGCACTTTGACAAGGGCGACGTTCCTCCGTCGTCCGCGACTGGTGGAGGAAGGCAAGCTCCACAAAACTATGGTGACGAGAAAGCAAACTGAGATGTCGGAACGCTTCCGTTCGCACTCCTTCAACCAAAGCGCGGCCGATTTAGAATTTTTCGCCATTGTCAAATGAGACCAACAGAACGCAGTAGACGACGAGTGGCGAAAAATTCGTATAATCGGCCGCATTCTTCGGTCGGTTGAGGTGTTGGCAGTTCCGTTTCCTTCCGCAGATTTCCGCGCCTTCCGTAGTAAAAATCTTTCTCCCAATTCGTGAAGATTCGTGTCGATTCGTGGCTAAAGAAACAAAAAAACGGCGGCGCCGAAGCGCCGCCGGGAACGGAAGGGGTCTGACTTCAACCGTTCCAAGATAGACTTACAGTGGAATTTTCTCTTGGTTCTGTTGTTTTAACACAGAGAAACAGAGGCACAGAGAAAGCTCCTTTCATCGATTTACTTCACGATCATGAAGAACGGGTCGGGGCAGAACGTGCGGCGCAGTGCCTGAATCTCCTTGTCCGACAAAATCGCGTCGTAAACCTGGAAGTCGTCGAGATAGAAGCCGCCACTACCACTCGCCAGGCGAGGATAGTTGGTGCTTCCGCCCCTAAACCCGCCAAACTGCCCCGAGTTCCTCATTCCATTGAGCGGCGCGGACGCCCCGAAAGACACGGCCGGGGGAAGCCTGTCCACATAGAGCCGCGACTCCTCGCCCGTGACGACGAGCGCGAAGAAGTGGAACGCCGTCTTCAAGTCCTTGATTCCCGTCACGCGCGCGAGTTCGCGCATCGCGCTCCCCGTGCCACTCGCGGAGTCAACCGCCACCGCCGCAACCGTCGTCGCGTCAAGCGCGACAAGGCCGATGACGGACGAACCGCCCTGGCGGGTCAGCGTCCCCAAGCCCCAAATCGGCGGTGTGCCCTTACCAGCGCACATCAGCCGCGCCACCGTCGTGACAGTCAACGCGCCGCAGCTATCGAGTGCGCCCACCGGTGCCGTTGTGCCATCCCAGTAGGGCGTTTGGCGGTCGGTGTTGTTCTTGAAGAAGATATGCGCCGACTTGCCACTGCGACCCTTGTTCACGATGAAGGGACCATTTCCGGTCTTGTCGCCCCAGCCACTGAACTTGTAAACGCTGTCTGTTGCCGCGCTGTCGTTCTGTGACGCTGTGGCATTGTTGAAGTCGTAGTGGAAGAACTTGGTGGGGGCTTGAAGCGTCGCCGTGAGTTCTATGCCGGAGTAGGTGAGGGCAAACGAGTTTGCGTTGCCGTCCTCCTTCTTGAAGCGTCCGCCGAGCGAGATGGACGAGAGGAAGCCGTTGGTGATGGTGTTCGCCGTGCCTTTCACGAGCGTGACCGTGCCGCCGTCCGTCGAGATCTCCCCAAGCGCATTGCCATCGAAGCCTGCGCCGGTGAGGATCTTCTGCGTCGAAGCCGCCAAGAGGTTGATGTTGTTCACCGTGACGCCGCCCGGCGCGGGGCAGAAGCGCAACTGGTTGAGGCCGTTGAGGTTCGTGACAAAGTCCATCGTCGAGTTGCCGAACAAGAGAATCTTCGAGTTCGTGAGCGTGGAAGGCCCGCCCTGCGTGGATGAGTGTTGGTAGATGGTGAGTTTCCCTTCTTTGATCACGAGGACACCCGCCGACGAGGTTGTCACTTTGCAGAGAAAGAACTCGCCCGCGCCCTGCTTCGTCAAGGTGTGACCCGCGAAGTTCAAGGTGGTCGCATTGAAACCACTCGCGAGAATACCCCAAGGTTTGCCATCATCGACCGTGATGAGCGCGTCGGCGGCGAGCGTGAGCGATTTCGTCTGCGTTCTGGTGTAGCTAAACCCTGTCGCGGAGTTCTTTATCGCGCCGGAGTAGGTCACTTTATTTTCGTTCGTCGTCGCGACGCCCTTGCCGGCAATCGTGATCGTGTAGGAGCGATTCCACGTGTGCGCGAGGTCAAGGCAGCCGCCGTCCTCAACGGTGATTCGACCCGCGTCGCTGTTATTACCCGCGCCGCCAAAGCCCGACTGCTGGCCCGTCGAATAGACCGACGCCGTGCCGCGCTTGACGGTGAGGCCGCCCGAATAGTTCGAGGTCTGCATAAACTTGACGTCGCCAAAGGTTTCCACCTTGCCCTCGCCGGTGATCGTGTTCTTAAACTGGCCGGGAGCGGGGAGATCGAGAATCGCGAGCGTCGAGTCGGAGAGGAGATTAATCTGTTTCCCCTCGGCGATAACCGAAGCGGAAGCGAGCGTGAGCGTCGCCCCCGTGCGGACGGTGACGTTGCCGGAGGGTGTGAGAACGCCCGTGCCCTTCAAAACAACCGTTCCCGTGCCGACGACATAAATTGTGCCGTAGGAATGGTTCTGCCCAACCGTGACGGTGCAAGTCTTGCCCGCGACGGTCTTAAGGAGAATGTCGCCCGAAGCGGGGACGGCCTCAGAAGACGCGCCCGCCCAGTTGGAGGCGTCCTCAAACGAAATCTCGCCGTCCTCCGTGCAGTTCAAGGTCTGCCACGGCTTGATGGTGAGCGTGTTGTTCTCAAGCGTCGCATACGTCGCCGTGACGACCGTGTCCGCTCCATTCGGATGATAGATGGTCACCTTGTCAAGCGAGTTCAGCCCTTCGCACTGAATCACAGCCTCGTCGCCCGATTCCGTCGAGAGCGTAAAGGCGAGTGTCGAGTTCGCGTCGTCCAACTTCAACTTCTTGGGACGCGCCGTGCCAAACTGGACGTTGACGCCTTGCTTGACGAGAACCTGTCCTTCGCCAGAAATCGTCTTGGTGAACTTGTAGGTCGCCGCTTCGGCGAGCGTATTCGTCTTCTCGAGCGTGAGCGTCTTGTCCGCCGAAATCGTGACGGGATGACGAACGGGGAACGTCACCTCTTTCGCCACCAGCGTCGCGTCGCCCGTCACATTGACCGACATGGTATAAAAATTGTCGCTCGTGGCGTTGATAGAACCACCCTCCGACTCTCTCTGATAGCCCGAAAGGCCAACCGAGCCCAACGCGAGCGTGCCCCCATTGAGGTTCAGCGTGTTGGACACCGAAGCACGGCCGGCGAGCACGATTCCCGTTGCCGAGAAGAGGCCTCCGTTCAAGTTAATCGTGTGGGTGTTCCGCGTCTTGCCGACGAGAACTTGGGAGTTGGCAATGAACTGCGACTCGCCGTTGAGCGTGAAGGTGGAAGGCCCATTCCAGTGGCCGAACATGACGGAGGAGGAGTTCAGGTTGGCATCGGTCGTGCCTGTCACCGTGAGAATCGACTTGCCGTCGAGCGTCAGGCGAGCATTCCGATTGTCGGCGCCTTGCGAGAGCCACAGCGACTCTGCCGTCACCGTCGCGTTGGTCAGGGTGAAAAGCGCGTTGCCGACGGAAAACCGGCCGGGGTTGCCCTTGTATGTGACTTTCGCCCCGTCAAACGTGACGGTCGTCCCATTGGCGGTGGAGGTCTTGCCATTCTCGTCCTTGATATAGAACGTCTCGCTATTTTCCCCTTCTCCTTTGAGTGTCAAATATCCGCCCGCGCACGTGTAGGAGACGGGGTTATTTTCCGTGCCCGCGCCACCGGCGAAAGTCAAAGACGGATACGACCGTGAGGTGAACGGAATGTGAGAGTCGTTCGCCTTGGCTTTGATTGTGAGGGGCATTCTGATGCTGTCGATTGCGACATTCGTTGTGGCGGGCGCGTCCGCCAGGGCAAGCGATGCGTCGGACGACCAAACGCGCGCGAAGGAACACGACTTCGCGGGGCTGGCGGACTTCAGCGTGAGTGTGTGCTGACCCGTGACGGAGAGGTTCGTGATGATCACGTCCTTGTCGAGCGTGAGCGTCGCGTCGCCCTCAAGGTGAACACGGACATAGGAGTTTGTCGTGATGACGGTGTTGGGCGTCCAGTTTGCGGTGTCCGACCAGTTGACCTCCGTTTTATCCGCGCCTCCAATCGTCAAGACCGGCGGCGTGTGGCCGGCGGGGACAATCTGAAACGCGGCGATGCCGCCACGCGCGACGGTCGTGCTCGCGGGGACGGCGTTGGTGATCCCCAAGTCGCCCGTGAGGCCACAAACGCGCAGTGCGTTGACGCCATACTGCGCCCAACCCGACGGGAGCGACGTGGAACTGCCGAAATTCTCCGACCCTTCCTTGGCGCGTTCGGGGTTCTGCGCGTCAAACGTGTATCGCTTGCCATTCACCGTCGGTGCCTCGAACTTGACATTCGATGTGTCCGTCGCGAAATAGATGATGACATCGTATTTTGAGTCCGTGTATTTGTGCGCGAAGTTGCTGACGGTGATCTTCACGCCCTCGCCGTCGTCGAGGTAGCCGTCGAGGAAGGTGGTCGTGCCACGGCCTGTCGAATAGACTCCCTTCGATGTCCACGTGATCGTCGGCTTGGTGGCGGGCGTTGTGTCGCCAGACGAGCCGCCCTCCGACGAGCCACCACTGGCGTCGGGATTGGCTGCGGCTTCATCGGGCGTGAAGGGAAACTCCAGTGCCGCGTTGCTTTTCGGCGCATTGGCGGCATAGAACCAGTCGGAGGCTTCAAGCGCGAAGGCTTTGCCCTTGACGGTATCGGCCGTGTCTTTTGTCACCGTCGTCGCGCCGCCACCGCTTCGCGCCGCGCCGTTGTTGAACGAAAAGCCGACGCAGAGGGGCGCTTCGGCGGGCGTCGAGTCAGCGGGCGGCGGGTCGTCGGCGACAAGCGGCAACGCGGCGAGCGCGGTGATCAAACTGAGCAGTTTTTTCATGGCGAGACCTCCTTGGTTTTCATTTGGTTTTTCGTTCGTTGTTGAGTTGCTAATTCGTGATTAGTCTTCCGCTTCAACGCGAGCGCGGCGACACCAAGAAGGAGCATGATGCCGCTCGTCGGCTCTGGGACAACGCCAAACGTCCCCCAATTGCTCTCTTTCGCCGCGTCCGTGCCGGCGGAGGTGTGCTGGAAGGTCTTCAGCCAATCCGAGGACGCAATCGTCTGCGTCATCAGCGGACCTGAAAAGACAATATACTTGGTTTGTTCCGCGGTAATTCCCTCAGGCGTCTTCGCGTCAAAAAGGACGGCGAACGCGGTGTAAGTGCCAGCATCAAGTGATGACGGATTGAGTTCCCTCGTTTCGGGAGCCACATACCCATCTGCGTTGACCTTTGAGTAGCCAATCGAATAGTCCTTGAAATCTTGAGCGCCCTCGTTCAAGAGATTTTGAACCGTCGTCCTTGAGGCCACATTCTTCTGCCCATTGATGAAGAAGTAGGTGAGGCAATTCTCCCATTTCTTGAGCGACGGATGATCCTCTGGTAACCCTTCCTCATTCAAGCCAATAAAAAAGCCAATGGTGGCCGCCTTGAGAGACGGCGCGGCGACGGACATCAGAAGCGCGGAGAAAAGACCGAGGAGGAGCGAGGCTGTTGAGAGTTTCTTGACTTCCTTTTTCAT
>CAVKTW010000218.1:0-3287 GCA_963659085.1 Candidatus Methanomethylophilaceae archaeon
GGACAAGCCCGCCCCAGCCGCGCCCAAGGTCAAGGCGAAGCCCGCCGCGCCGACACCGCCCCCGCCTCCGCCGGAGGACGCGCAGGAGCCGGAAACCGCCGACGAGCGCGAGGCCATCGCCTCCCTTCGCCGCCTCATCGCCAACTACGCCCTCACCGAGGATCAGGTCTGCCGCTATCTCGCGACGAACCCGAAGGTCGCCGAACGCTACGGCTCAATGCAGGGCGTCGCTTTCGCCGACATCCCCGACGCCGTGGCCGCGTGCCTCACGAAGGGCCTCACGCGCACCGACATCGATCTCGCATCCAAAATCAAGAACAACTAAAAAGAAAGGAACGCTAACATGGCAAACGCAAACGGCGCAATCGGCTGGGACGACGAAGTTTCGTCCGCAGACGCGGGGGAAAGCCCGCAGAACGAGGATTTCGTCATCCTCCCCGACGGGACCTATCCCTGCAAGGTGCAGAAGGTGGAGCGCGGCTCGTTCAAGGGGTCCGCGAAACTCCCGCCCTGCAACATGGTGAAGCTGGAGGTCGTCGTGGACGGCGGGGACGCCGGACGCGCCTACGTCTACCACCGCTTCTACATGCACACCTCGTGCCTGTGGAAGATCTACCAGTTCCTCGAAGCCGTCGGCCTCCGCAAGAAGGGGGACAAGTCCGCCGCCGCGATCCCGTGGTCGAAGGTGACGAAGGGAATGTCCGCCCGGTGCGAGCTGACGAGCCGCGAGTATCAGGGCAAGACCTACAATGACATCGCCAGGTGGCTGCCCGCCGAAGAGGCCGAAGCCCTCGACGATTCGGACTTCTGACGATGGAACTCAGGCCCTACCAGACCGAGGCCGTCAACGCGGTGGAGGCGGAGTTCGCCAAGGGCGTCCGATCCACCCTCATCGTGCTTGCGACGGGATGCGGCAAGACCATTGTCTTCTCGCACCTCGCCGCGCGCGAAGTGCGGCGGGGCGGGCGCGTGCTCGTCCTCGCCCACCGGGGCGAACTCCTCACGCAGGCAATCGAGAAACTGCGCAAGGCGACGGGCATCGAGGCGGGCCTTGAAAAGGCCGAGGAGACTTCCGAGGTCGGCGTGGACGAGATTCCCTACACCGTCGTCGTCGGCTCGGTGCAGTCCATGAAGAACCCGCGCCGCCTCGCCCGCTTCCGTCCCGACGACTTCTCCCTCATCGTGGTGGACGAGGCGCACCACAGCCTGTCCGACACCTACCGCGCCGTGCTTGACCACTTCCCCAAGGCGCATCTCCTCGGCGTGACGGCGACGCCCGACCGGGGCGACCTCCAATCCCTCTCCGAGGTGTTCCAGACGATTTCCTACGAATACTCCATCGTGGACGCGATACGCGGCCATTGGCTCGCGCCGATTTTCGTCCAGACGATGCCGCTGAAAATCGACATCTCCAAGGTCGCCGTCCAGTCGGGCGACTACCAGGCCGCCGCGCTCGGCAACGCGCTCGACCCCTACCTCCGGCAGATCTGCCGCGAGGTGAAGGAACTCTGCCGCGACCGCAAGACCATCATCTTCACGCCGCTTATCGCGACCTCCCGCAAGATGCTCGCGCTATTCCAGGAAGAGGGCGTGGAGGCCGTGCGTGAGGTGAACGGCGAATCCGCCGACCGCGCCGAAACGCTCGCGTGGTTCGCGTCCGCGCCCAAGGGCTGCGTCCTCCTGAACTCCATGCTCCTCACCGAGGGCTACGACGAGCCGAGCGTGGACTGCATCGTCGTCCTCCGCGCCACGAAGGTGCGCGGCCTCTACGTGCAGATGGTGGGGCGCGGCACGCGCCTCTCGCCCGACACGGGCAAGCAGAACCTCCTCCTCCTCGACTTCCTCTGGCTCACGGCGTCGCACGACCTGTGCCGCCCCGCCGCGCTCCTCACGGACAACGCAGAGGTCTGCGAGACGCTGACGCGCCGACAGGAAAAGGCGCAGGGCGGCGAGATGGAACTCTCCGCCGAAGCCCTCGACGACGCGGAAAGCGAGACTGTCCGCAAGCGCGAGGACGCGCTCGCCAAGCGGCTCCAGGCGCAGTCCAAGAAGAAGGGCAAACTCTTCGACGCGCTCCAATACGCCGCGCTCACGGGCGTGACCGACCTCGCGGACGCGCCGAAGGAGATTGACGAGGCCGACCGCCCGACGATGGAGATGGTCGACCGCCTCGAACGCCTCGGCCTCGCCTGCCCCGGCTCGCAGTCCGCCGCCGTCAAACTCTACGACGCCTACCAGAGCCGCGTCGCGAGCGGCCTCGCCACGCACAGGCAGATCCGCTTCCTCACCTCTCGCGGCTTCCGCAACGTCAAGGACTGGAAGATGACGGACGCCGCCGCACTCGTGAACCGAATCGCCGCGCTGGGCTGGAACCGCCTCCCACGCGGCATTGACCCGGAGACTTACAGGCCATGAGCGAATATTCCGACTACAAGATGATCGAGGGCAAGCTCCGCGAGGGGATGTTCGAGGGCAATATGCACGCATGCCTCCGCGACGTGGGGCGCATCGCGGGCGGCTGCCTCGCGTCCGGCCGCCTCACCCCCGACGAGCTCGAATCGCTGAAGACGCTCGCCGTCTCGCTGTCGCGCAACAAGGCGCAGGGCGAGCGCAAGTGGAACGAGGCCGTCGAGTTCGGCCAGAAGCAGCCCCTTCCCCACGAGGAGGTCGCCCGCGCCCCGAAGTCAAACGCCCACGCCATCGGCTGGGACGAGGTGGTGGACCCGAACGAATACCGCATCGTGGACGAGAACTGGCTGGAAACCGAAGTCATCGCCGAGCCGTCCAAGTGGAACCCGTGCGCGGAACTCCGCGAATACCTGACCGCCCTCTTCGAGCCGGACGAACACGTCGCCTACTGCACCGACCCGTTTGAGCGCGACGGCAAGTTCATCCCCACGCAGGGGACATACCACAAGACCGTCGCGGAAATCCTCGCGTCCCTGAAGAAGAACACCCGCACGGGCTTCGAGGAGGCCGTGGGGACGCCGAACGAGAAATGCGGCGCGTGGATCGTCATCAACCCCGTGGACGGCCACGGACGCAAGGACGAGAACGTGACGGACTTCCGCCACGCGCTTATCGAGAGCGACGAAAAGCCCATCGACGAACAGGTGGCGATTTACAGGAAACTCGAACTGCCGTGCGTCGTCATCGTCCATTCCGGCGGCAAGTCCGCCCACGCCATCGTCCGCGTCAACGCCTCGTCCGCAGAGGAATACCGCAAGCGCGTCAACTTCCTCTACGAGGTCTGCGCCCGCAACGGCCTGCCCGTGGACAAGCAGAAC
>CAVKTW010000218.1:3350-5510 GCA_963659085.1 Candidatus Methanomethylophilaceae archaeon
ACTTCCTCTACGAGGTCTGCGCCCGCAACGGACTGCCCGTGGACAAGCAGAACCGCAACCCGTCGCGCTACTCGCGTATGCCGGGCGTCATGCGCAACGGCAACAAGCAGTTCATCATCGAGCGCAACTGCGGCAAGGCGTCGTGGGACGAATGGGAGGAATGGATCAAGGACCTGAACGACGACCTCCCCGACTTCGAGACGCTGACGGAGCACGACCTGAAGAACCCGCCCGACCTCGCGCCGGAACTGATTTCGGGAATCCTCCGCGTGAAGCACAAGTGCTGCATCGTCGGTCCCTCCAAGGCGGGCAAGTCGTTCCTCCTCATCGAGCTCGCGATTGCGGTGGCCGAGGGGGCGCGGTGGCTCGGCTACCCCTGCCGACAGGGGCGCGTCCTCTACATCAACCTCGAACTCGACCGCAACTCCTGCACCCGCCGTTTCGTGGACGTCTACGCCGCGCTGGGAATCGAACCCGCCCACGTCTCGTTCATTGACCGCTGGAACCTTCGCGGCCGCACGATGCCGCTCGACAAACTCACACCGAGACTCATCCGCCGGGCGGAGAAGCGCGGCTACGAGCTCGTCATCATTGACCCGATCTACAAGGTGCTGACGGGCGACGAGAACTCCGCAAGCGAAATGGCCGCGTTCTGCAACCTGTTCGACCGAATCTCCAACGACTGCGACTGCGCCGTCGTCTACTGCCACCATCACTCCAAGGGCTCGCAGGGCGACAAGCGTTCCATGGATCGCGCCTCGGGTTCGGGCGTGTTCGCCCGCGACCCGGACGCGCTCATCGACCTCCTCCCGCTCGAGGCGGACGACGCCCGCAAGGTCTACGCGGAGCGCGTGGAGTGCGAGGCCATGAAGAAGGCCGTCCTCGCGGAGGCGGACGGACAGGCGACGCTCGACATGATCGCGGTGGACGACCGCCTCGTGCCAAACCGGTTCGAGGGCGCGCTCGCGGGGCTGTGGGACGAGAAGCGTCTCGACGCGGTGCGCAAGGCGCGCGCCGAGGCCGCGAAGTCGTGCGAGGAGATGACGGGCTGGCGGGCGTCGTTCACGCTCCGCGAGTTCTCCAACCGCAAGCCGCTGAACCTGTGGTTCGCCTACCCGCGCCACATCGCCGACGAGGAGAACTACCTCTCGGACGCCTCGCCGGAGGGCGAGAGCGCGGCGCGTCCGTTCGCGCCGAAGGGCAAGAGGAAGAAGGAGGAGAAGCCGAAGCAGAACAAGCTCACGGCGTTCAAGCAGATCGTCGAGTGCGACCCCGCGCAAGTCTGGACCGTCGCAAAGGCCATGGAACGCATGGATATATCGAAACGGACAGTGTTCAACTACCTGAAGACGCTTGGCTGGGCAATCGACAAGGGTGTGATCTGCGTGCCGCAGGCGAACGGAGAGGAGGCGGGCGATGAAGAGGTGCCGTTCTGAAATCTCGCTTTTCATGAGGCTGGAGCCGGACATCCCGCGCCTGACGCATCAGCACGGGGTCGCGCCCGTCCACGCGGGCGGCAAGACGTTCATGCACAAGACGGCGGAGCAGAGGGCGGTCGAGGCGAAGTATTGCGCCCTTCTGCGCCCCTACGCGCCGGAGAGGCCGTGGACGTGCGCGACGCACCTGACGACGGTGTGGCGGTTCAGGTCGCGCCGCGAGCGCGGCTGGAAACTCACGCGCCCCGACACCGACAACCTCGTCAAGACGCTGAAGGACTGCCTCACGCGGTGCGGCTTCCTGAAGGACGACGCCATCGTGTGCTGCGAGGCAATCGCGAAGGTGTGGGTCGCGGAAGACCAGCCGCACGGCGTCGAGATCCGTCTGCGCGACATATCGGAGGGCGGAATGTGAAGAGGAAGTGCAAAGACTGCCCGAAGGGGACGCAGGCCGTCTGCCACCGCGCTTTCGGCGTGTACTGGTGCGTCAAGTCCGCCGACGGCAAGGGCTGCGACCACCCGCTCGACGGCGTGGCGGAGGCGTGGAGGAAGAGCGGCTGGAAGCCGGACGGGAAGGTCGTCGAGACGATCACGCTTTCCGTCCCCATCGTGCAGAGGCAAGAGGAGTTTGCGGCAATGAAGCCACTGTCGGATGACGACTACTGAAAAAAAAGGAGAAAAGCAAATGAGTGCAGAATACGTGATTGGACTGTCGCTGGCCTGT
>CAVKTW010000219.1:0-5424 GCA_963659085.1 Candidatus Methanomethylophilaceae archaeon
GGAGGCCTGGATCGAGGAACAAAAGGGCAAGTCAACCGTTTCAAAGTCAGACCTGGATAGCTACGCAAAGACAACAGACCTTTCCTCCTATGCGAAGAAGTCAGACCTCTACCCATACGCAAAGCTATCCGATCTCGGTGCTTACACGACACAAGCGAACTTCAACGAAGTTTACGACGGAGTGAAAGGAGCCTTATCTGATACTGCAGAGACAATCAGCGAACATAACACGCGAATCACCGCGTTGGAGAAACGCCCTATTGGCGGAGGCGGCGCGTGGTGCGGCGACGACTGCAAGGCCAGCGTCAAGGCCATCGCGGCCTACCTCGGCGACGACCTCTCCGTTGCCGAGAGCGGCGGCGCGACCGGGACCTGCGTGACCGTCACGGCGAGCGGCACGCTCTTCGACGGCGTGCTGAAAAAACTGCCCACCTTCTACTACGGCAGTTCCTTCGAGGTCGGCGCGACCGAGCCCGTCCAGCTCTTCGAGGACGCGGAACTCACCATGCCGAGTTTCGGCGTCGCCGACATCTGGGCGGGCGACGGGCTGGCCGCCGAACTCCCGACAGGCCCCACGGTCAAGAAGCAGTTTGCGGTCAAGGTGACGAATCCCGACGACTTCGCCGCAAAGACGCTCGCGCAGGTGCTGGACGGCGACACGTCGGAGCAGAACGCGGACGGCACGGCCTACTCGGCGGTGAGCGGCGTCGCCGCCGTGGACGGCGAAGGACACCTCCGCCTGATGAACATCGGCGCAATCTCGCTCGGCGTGGACGGCTCGACCATCGTGCGCGAGAAAGAGAACGCGAACGAGGAGGATTCGCCGCTCGTCCTCAAAGCGAAAATCGCGAACATGGTGGACGGCACGACCATCACGACGGACGGCGAGGGCGGCGCGGCCAAGGCGAAGGTCAAGGTGGACGCGCTTTGCGACAACGACACAATCGGCGTGAACGAGAGCAATAAACTCTACGTGAAAAGCACTGGTGGCGGCTCTGCGCTGGAGGTCGTCGGCACGGAGGCGGACGCCAATGGCAATAAGGGCGTCGTCATCGGCACTGGCTCTTCGACGAACAAAATCACATTCGCCTCCGCCGACGACAGCAACGTGAAGGTGTCCGTCGCAAAGGACGGCGAGAACGGCGTCAAGGTCACAATCGGGGTCTACTACAAATGACGACGCTCGCCCTATCCGCCGTCCTCGCCGTCGCGCTCTCGATCTCCACGACGAACGACTACCACTACGTCTCCATCCCGACGAACATGGCCGCGTCCCTCACGGGCGTCGGCATGGGCGCGGAAGTCTCGTCCGCCGACGCACCGCTCCGCTACGAGGACGCCGCGTTCCTCGCCGAGGCCCTGGAGGAGCGGCGCGAGTTCTTCGGCACGGCCTCCGACGGCCCAGGGCTTCGCACGGGCCTTGGCGAGAACGTCAGCCGCCCCATCAGCGAGACGCTTTACAGCGCATACTACTCCGCGGTGTCCGACAAACCGATCTATCATGGCAACAACAGCGGCTACGGCGACCCCGACGCGGAGATGTGGGACGGCGTTCGGGGCTACACGCCGAGCGACAATGCGTATGACAGGAGCTATCTCGACAGGTATGCGGTCGTCTTCTCCAAGACGAACTGGATGGAGCTCGTGGACATGACCTACGCGGACGTCACGAACGCCGCCTTGCGGGCGGACTACGTGGCAAGGCTCTACAGATACGTCTCGCGGGCGACGCGCCCGACCATGGTCGGCTCTATCCGTTCTCTTTCGGACGTCTCGCACTGCACGATAAAGGACAACGACTACAGTCAATACGAGACAGGCTACAACAGCACGGAGGGGGCGTGGGAATACGGCGAGCGGGATGCGACGAACTATGTCTCGACAACCGCGCGCGACGCCAGCGGCCTCGCGACGTTCGCGTTCGTCGAGACAGTCTCCTTTTCGGCGGAGCGCAAAAAGGCGCGGGGCTGGAAACTCTCTTCGGACGCGAGCGGCAATTCCAAATGGACGGACGCGACGGGCGAGTGCGACTTCTACGGCACGAAGTCGACGCAGACCAGCAACCGCGCCGCGCCGATGGTTTTCGCTTTCGACCTCATCGCTTCGACGGACGTATGCGCCGCCCTCGGCTCGCGCAAGGCGACGGCGGTTTACGTCTACGCGCTCGGAACGTTCTCCTTCGAGGTTGAAGGCACAAGCGACGACAAGGCGATAAGCGGCAAGCCGTTCGCGATCAGGCTTCCTGCGTCGCTGCTATCCTCGATGGCCGGCGGAGTCTGTTCGGTGGACGTCGGACTTCCCCCGCAGAACGAGGCCATCGTGTCCGCCGTGTGTTCCCATTTCGGCGTGACGCCCTACAGCTCCGCGTCGGACTTGCTCGCGGACGTCCCGATGCCCAATGCGACGTCGGCGGACTATTCCAACTACTCGGAGAAATACACGTCGGGCACGTTCTCCATGTCGGTCTACCTGTCCACCGTCGTCGCCGTCTTCGACGTGGACTTCAACGCCCGCGTTTTGGAGAGGAATTAGCGGCGCGGACGGACGGCGAATGACAACGCGGGCAATATGTGAGAAGCGGAACGGCGAAACGGAAACGGCGGCAAACAGGAGGCACAAGCGATGATTACGCTCTACAGGGGTGACGACACGACTTTCAAGGGCGTGAAGCGTCTGCGCGTCACGATTGAATCCAAGACGAGCCTCGCGGGGTGTAGCGCGACGTTCGAGGTCTGCGGCGTCGTCAAGCACGTCCCCGACGTCTCGACCGGCTCGTTCTACCTCTCGCTCACGGGCGAGGACACCGCGAAGATGCCGCTCGGGACGCACACGGCGACGCTCCGCGTCTATGACGACGAGAGCCGCCGCCGCACGGTCGCCAACACCATCATGGTGTGCGTCACGGAGCGCATCGGCGACGCCTATCCCGGCGAGGAGGAAGTCGCCGTCTCGCTTGGCGCGATGGTGGAGTGGCGGAACGTGGCGGACAAGCCGAGCGTCAACGGCGTGGTGCTGGAGGGCAACAAGACGACGAAGGACTTGGGAATCAAGGGCGTCGTCGAGGCGGAGCTGGTGGACTTGCCCGAAGACTACACGCCGGACGGGCTTCGGGCGGCGGTGAACGCAATCAACGCGTGTCTGCGGGCGTCGATGGCTTGCCTCGCGGCGGCGGCGTGTCTCCTGTTCGCGCCGTGCGCCGCGTGGGCTGACGAGGCGGAGAGCGCGGCGACTGACGCGACCGAGGGCGAGACGACGGAATCGCCGTCCCGCGTGACCGTGCGCGAGTTCGGCGACATGACCTCGATGGGCAAGCAGTTCAAGGCCCTCTCCAACCTGACGGCGGTCGTCACGGCGGTTGACCTCGAAGGGCTGGCCACCGAGGACGCGCTCAAAGAGAAGGTCGCGGCGGAGGCTTCGGCGCGGCTCACGGCGGACGCCGCGCTGGCCGAGGCGGTGGCGGGCAAGGCGGACGCTTCCGCGCTCGCGGCGCACACGGGCGACAAGGCGAACCCGCACGGCGTGACCGCCGAACAGGTCGGCGCGCTCACCGCCGAATCCGACCCCGCGTTCGCGGCGTGGACGAACGGCACCGCCCTCGTCGCGGGGCAGGGCGCGAGCGTGAGCAACCCCGTGGCGGTCGCGCTCGGCTATGGATGCGTCGCGAACGGGGGGACCAGCGCGGCGGTGGGGGTTGGCAACGAGGCGAGCGGCATCGCCTCCTCCGCGTTCGGCTACGGCAACACGGCGAGCGGTGGCTCCTCCTTGGCGTTCGGCTACCAAAACACGGCGAGCGGCAAATCCTCCTCCGCGTTCGGCTACAGAAACACGGCGAGCGGCAAATCCTCCTCCGCGTTCGGCTACTACAACAAGGCGAACACCGACTACTCCTCCGCGCTCGGCTACAACAACACCGCGAGCGGCATCGAATCCTTCGCGTTCGGCCTCCGCAACTCGGCGAACGGCGACGGCTCCACCGCGCTCGGCTACCTCGCCTACACCGCGCCCGCGTGGACAAACTCACTCGCCGTTTCGCAGACGCCCGACCTGATCTACCTCGGCTCGTCGACGACGAACAACGGCGCGACGGCGCGGACGCTCCAGGCCTACCTCGACGAGAAGGCGACCCTCGCGCAGGTGAAAGCCGCCATTTCCGCGACGGACGCGACCTTCTCCAACGCCGTCCTCGCGGTCGCGACGCAGTGGAACACCAACACCGTCGCCGAGATAAACGCCCTGCTCGCGGAGGGCGCGGAGCTTCCGACTTCGGGCGTCGTCACCGTCGGGGCCGCGCTCGCCGCACTCGCCGCAGGGCTCGCCGCGCTGAAGAAGTCTCTCGCCGCCACGGACGCGAAGGTTTCCGCCGCCAACGCCAACATCGAGGAGGTCGCGTAATATGGCAACGCTCGAAGAAAACGTCGCAAAGGTCGTCGCCGCGCACGCGGCAATCAAACAGGCAATCGCCGACAAGGGCGTGGACGTCGGCGACGACTTCCGCCTCTCGCAAGCCGCCGAGAAAATCGCGGAGATCGAGACGGGCGGCGGAGGCCTTGACGCCGAAACCATCGCCGCCGCCGTCTCCGCAATGGACGGCGAGGCACACGCGGCCACGGAGACGGCGGACACGCTCGCCGACGCAATCCGCACAATCACGCGGCGCGGCAACCGCCGCGTCATCACGGCGGCGGACGGCTCGGCGGTGACGGAGGACGACATCGCCGCCATGACGTGGGACGTCACCCCCGGCGTCACCGCGTTCGCCGTGGCCGTGAGCGGCACGTGGGCGGACGGCTCGGAACGTCCGCACGGTCTGCAGTTCACCTTCGGCTACCACGTCCTCCTCTCCGGCCATTCCACCTATTCCATTGACTGGGGCGACGGCACGAAGAGCGAGAACATCTCGGACGCGAACGCGACGCATACCTACGCGGCGGCGGGCGTCTACAAGATTGAGGTCAGCGACGACATCAGCCACTTCCAGCAGGCCTTCGTCGGCATAAACTGGGACAACTACTACAACAACAACCGGCAGGTCCCGACTGGCTCGTGGTCGCAGGAGGTGACGGACGGCCAGACGGCGGGCTACTGGGACTTGGACAACTGCAGGAAGGTGGTGCGGGCGTTGCAGTGGGGCGCGGCGATTACCAACGCGCAAGGCACCTACATCAACTGCAGCGGGCTGACGGGGAGCGTCCCCGCGTGGGGCGCGTCGATTACAAGTGCCTACCAAACCTACTACAACTGCGCCGGTCTGACGGGCGCACCCCCCGCGTGGGGCGCGTCGATTACAAGTGCCTACCAAACCTACTACAACTGCAGCGGGCTGACGGGGGCGATACCCGCGTGGGGCGCGGCGATTACCAACGCCAACTACACCTACAACGGCTGTAGCGGGCTGACGGGGGCGATACCCGCGTGGGGCGCGTC
>CAVKTW010000220.1:0-4777 GCA_963659085.1 Candidatus Methanomethylophilaceae archaeon
ACGGGGAATGGGGAATGGAGGAGCCCATTACCCATTACCCATTACCCATTCCCCGACCCCTTACGAGACGGTGATCTTCTGGATGCCGAGGGAGTTCGCGAGGACGATCTGGCTCTTGTGCATCACGGTGATCTTGATGTTCTCGGAGGAGGTCTCGTCCTTGAAGACGGCGTATTCGCCGCCGCCCATGGCGGGGCTCCAGAAGAGCTTGGCGTTGGAGGCGTCCTCGGTGGAGGCGTTGCCGAAGCCGGAGAAGAGGAGCGCGACGTTGGCCGTCGTGACCTTCGACTTGGCGGACGCGCTCGCCTGGTAGCGCTCGGACGAGATGAGGATCTCGTCGATGCCGAGGAACTGGGCGAGGTCTTCGGGCTTCATGGAGAAGCCGGCGAACCCGGCGGCCTTGTCGGACGCGCCGAGGCAGAGGAGGCGCTTCTGCCACGCGGTCGAGCCGAAGAGGATGCGGTTCGGGTTGAAGCCCATCGAGTCGCCCGCCGCGTCCAGTTTTTCGAGGAGGTCCTGGTCGGGCGTTCCGGCCGAGGCGCTCCACGTCTTCGCGGTGTTGGTGGCGGCGGCGTTGAGGACAGACCAGGCGCGGATGGCGTCGCCCCGGAGGAGGAGGAGCTTGAGCCAGGCGACCTTCTGCTCGAGGACGTTCGGGTTCTCGTCGAGTTCGTCGCGGTCGACGACGGTGGTGAGGCCCTTTGAGACGGTGTGGCTGTCGACGATGTCGCCGCGCGCCTCGACCGTCTTGAACTCGCCGCCGATGGCGCGGACGTCCTCGTTGTCGGCGACGGCCGCGAACGCGGAGCCGTTGTCGGCCTTCTTGTACTGGAAGCGCCGCGAGGTCTGCACCTTGGGGGCGAGGAAGTCGAGGAGCGCCTCGACCTTGCCCGCGTCGGAGCGGAAGCCGACGGCGTAGTCGGTGAGGGGCTGGCTGAAGAAGGTGGCGTTGAACGCCGCCTCGTTGGCGAGCGCGGCCTTGCCGACGGCCGGCGCGTCCGCGACGATGCCCAGTGGGGCGAGTGAGTATCCGTGGTTCATGCTTGATTGCCTTTCGTTTGGGATTTTACTTGACTGTTGCGACCTGCGTGGCGGTCTCGACGAGGTCGCCGGCGGCGGACGCGGCCTCGAGCGCGCGCCCGACGATGAGGTCGGTGGCGGCGGCGGTGGCCTTGCCGTCGGCGGCGATCTGGGCGCCCTGCTCGATCGCGCCGCCGGCCTTGACGAGGACGGTGCCCGAGACGGCGCCGAGGACGGCGACGGGGACGAGACCGCCCGCGTCGGCGGCGTCGAGCGCGACGCCGATGGCCGCGTCCGTGGCGGCGGTGCAGGGTGTGACCTTGCCCGACGAGAACTTGAGGATGGCGCCCTTGGCGACGGCGGCGGCCGCCGTGAAGGTCACGATCCCGCTGCGATGGATTCCGTTCATTTCGGATTTTCCTTTTTGTGAACCTTCGGGACGTCAGTCCTTGAAGAGTTCGGGGTTCTGTTTCTTGGCCGCGCACCATGCGCGGTCGAAGCTCATGCCTTTGAGGATGTTCTCGTTGACGAGGGCCATGCGCTCGGAGACGCCCGCGCCTGTGCGCTCGTTGGGGAGGCCCTTGGCGACGCTCTGCGTCTTGAGGGCCTTGAGCCTCTCGAGCGCGGCCTTCTCGTTGGCGAGCGCGGCCTTGGCGTTCGCGAGCTCGCGGCGGCAGTTCTCGAGCTCCTCCTTCGTGTCCTCGCCCTCGGCCTTGGCGGCCTCGGCTTCCTTCTTCGCGGCGTCGCGGTCTTGGGTCGCGGCGTCGCCGGCCTTTTCGGCCTCGGCGGCCTTCTGCTCGGCGGCGGCGGTCTTCTCGGCGGCCTTCAGGAGGTCGGCGAGGGCCGCCCTGACCTGATCGTCGGTCGCGTCGGGCGCGAGGCCCAGCGTCTTGACGAGTTCCTCTCGGTTCATCGTGTTTTCCTTTTTGTCGTTGTTGGTGTTTGGGTCCGCCTCGTTCGGGAGGCGGAACTCCGAGATGTTGGGGTTGTTGACGAGGCCGACGGAGGCGATGTGGTCGACGACGACGCGGGTGCGGCCGTCTGGGTCGCGGCCGGCGGGTTCGCCGAACCAGTAGGGGGAGAACCAGGCGAAGCCCCTGCCGGGGAAGCGGTCCCACTCGACGGCGAGGAGGACGCCGCCGTCGGCGGGGTCGATGCGGCGGATCCAGCCGAGTGCGGCCTTGTCGGGGTATTTGGCGGCGAGTGCGGGGACGTCGGGGTGTCCCTGGTAGACGGGGATGCCCGGCTCGCCCTTAGCGACGGCGGCGGCGAGCTCGGCGGCGATGCGCCCGGCGTGTTCGCGGTCGAAGGACTGGGAGACCCTGTCGTCGTAGGGCCAGGAGCCGAACGGGAGGAAGATGGGCTTGGACTCGTCCGCCGGAGCGGCGAAGTCGCGGTTCATGTTGTAGAGTTTGAGTCGCATGGTCAGATTACCCCCTTGCGCGGCGCGCGCGGCGTGTGGTATAATTCTCGGCACTGGCAGACAACAGCGCGTATCGGGGAGCCAGCCTCGACGCGCCGTAGGTTTCGGGCAACACCCGAACACCGCATTGCCTTTTAGACGGAGGCCGCATACTTTGCCGCCTCCGTTATCTTTTTGGCGTCCGTGTCGGACTTGTAGTGGGTGACCAGCCGCCAGTGGTCGCCCTTCGCCCTCGACAGGATGGCGATGTTCGACCCGTTGATGATGGCGACGCCGTCCTTGTCGATGGCGTTGGATCCCTTGACGGTCAGCGGCGTGATGCGCCCCTTCGCAATGGTCACGGGGATCTGCGCCATTTCCGTCCCGTGCTTCTGCTGGATCTTCATGAGTCCCGCGCCGTGTTCCATGGCCTTGCCCTTTCCGTTCCACCCCTGAACGAAGTCGATTGCACCAACGCCCTTGCGGTACATGGCGTCCGGGACGTCTGTCGGGTCTCCGGACGTGGCGCGTTGGAGCGCCCGCTTGCCGCGCGCGATGAGGCGGTCGTCGTCCTCCACGAAGTCGCAGTTGGCGCATGAGCCGTTCGGGTTCATGAACTTTCCGCAGGCGGGGCATTTCGTGTAGGGGTGGCCTGAGTTGGAGAGGGCGGATCGCTCGTTCTGCATCTGCTTTCTCCCCGTCGCCTTGGCGGCGGCGTCGAACATGGCCTTTTCGAGGGCGTCCTCGAGGTCGCCGGCGAGGAGGGAGGGATCGACGGCTTCGAGTTTCCTTTGAGCCTCTTTCAAGGCGTCTTCAAAGGGGGTGGAACCGTCGAGGATGGTGGCGGCGATGTCGGCGAGGATGGCGTTGGCGGTGCTTGGTGCTTTGTGCTCGGTGCTTGGTGCTTTGTGCTCGGTGCTTGGTGCGTCGGGGGAGTCCGGTGCCTCGTTGGCGAAGCCTGGGGAGGTCGTGGCGGGCTGTTGTTTCATTTCGAGGGGGGCGTCCTGCGGGTCGCCTGGGTCGGCCTCGACGCGGCCGTAGCGCTGGAGGGCGTCGTTGCGGGAGAGGCGCGCGCCGAGGGAGACGAGGTGCTGGTCGATCCTGATGTCGGTGTCGACGTTGGGCTTGGCGACCGGCTCGACGACGATGCGCGCGAGCGGCTCGTCGTCGCCGGTGACGTAGCGGATCACGAAGCGGTCGACGGCCTCGTTGAGGACGTCGGAGAGGCGGCCGCAGGCGTCCTGCTCGAGCATGTCGCTCTCGTCGCCCTGGAGGGACGCGCCGACGCCCGCGCCGCCCTGCGAGACGGTCGAGAGGTCCGCGCCCCTGTAGAGCGCGGCGATGGCGCGGTCGCACCACTCGACGAGCTGCGGGTAGGGGATGGACGCTCCGCCGCCGAGGGGGATCGGCTCGATCTTGGTGGAGGCGTCGGTGATGATCTGGGTGTAGCGGGCGATGTTCTTGATCGCCTTGTTGAGGTTGTTCCACTGGTCGCTGCCGAACGCCGCGCCGGTGGAGCCGTGGAGGAGGGGCATTCCGCACCGCTCGTTGTAGATCATCCAATCGACGAGGCCCATGCGCTTCATGCAGGCGCAGAGCGCGGCGGCGATGCCGACGCCGTCGCCGGTCGTGACCATCCACTCGCCCGGGCGCATGGGGACGCCGTCGCAGTGGGTGGTGGTCGGGAGGAAGCGCAGTTCGCCGGTGCGGTTCTCGAAGTGCCAGAGCGGCACGTGGACGAACTCGGCGCGCAACTCGCCGTCGGCGGTCGGGCGCCAGACGAGCTCGTGGACGGCGTAGCCGTAGCTCTGCGCGTCCATCATCTGCTTCTTGAGGAGGTTGAAGCCGCCTGACTCGTTTCGGTTGAAGGAGGAGGTGGCGCGGACGGTCGACCAGAAGCGGCGGAGCACCTCGGCGTGGCGCTCGGCGCGGGGGTCGACCTCGAAGCCCTCGCGGAGCTGGACGGAGTAGTCGCACCTCGCGACGCTCGCCTTCATCTTCATCGAGCAGGTCTTCATCTTGTCGTCGCGGCGCTCGTATTCCTCGATGAGGCGTGCGAGGGGGGCGAGGTTGCCGGCGTCGAAGGAGGTGATGGCGTTCGTGAGGTCCTTGGGGTCGCTCCTGAGGAGGGCGTTGAAGCGGCCCATCTGCTCGCGTGCGACCTCGACGGCGGAGAGCGCGGATTCGCGCTTCTGGAACCAGTGCCTGATGTTCAATACGCCCATTGTCAGAATCCCCTCGTGTAGCGTTCGTCGAAGTCGTCGTCCGGCGGCTGGCAGTAGCCCTCGCCGGCGTCTGCGGCCGCGAGGCAGCAGAGGGCGAGCGCGGCGGCGCGGTCGGAGTGGCCGTCCGCGC
>CAVKTW010000221.1:0-3740 GCA_963659085.1 Candidatus Methanomethylophilaceae archaeon
CGGTGTCGGCGGCGTGGTTGACGTTCTGCGCGGCGTCCTGGGCGGCGCGGAGGTCGTCGTGGGCGGAGGAGGCGGCGGCGCGGTTGCCGGACAGGCGGGCGGCGTCGTAGTCGCCCTGGGCGCTGTAGACGGCGTAGTTGGCGGCGGACTTGCTGGCCTCGTGGGAGGCGATGCGCGACTGGAGCTCGGCGCGTTGCTGGGCGAGGAGCTGAGAGGCGCGTTGGGCGTCGGCGACCTTCGCCGCCTCGGCGGCCTGTGCGGCGTGGTTCGCGTCGAGCGCGGCTTGCGCGGACTGTTCGCCGCGCTTCGCCTGGCGCCGGGCGGTGTCGCCCTCGATCTCGGCGGCTTCGAGCTGCCCGCCCATGGCGGTTGCCTTCTCGCGGGTGTCCGCCGCGTCCTGGCGCATCCGGGCGGCGGCCTCGTTGGACTTGCGGAGCTCCTCGGTGAGGGCGGCGATTTGCGCGAGAGCAGCCACGAAGGCGGAGCGCGTCCTTTCCTGTCGGGAGACGCGGCGTCTAGTCTTCCTCGTCATCGTTCTCATCTTCCTCTTCGGCGAAAACGGCCGAGGTGATCTTGTCAAGCCGCTTGCGTTCCTTGAGGAGCTGGCCGTAGCGTTCGCGGTCGTGGTCGGCGTCCTGGGTCTCGGGCCATTTCAGCGGCTGGAACTGCTCGACGCCGTATTTCTCCTCGATCTCGTCGATCTCGTCCTCGATTTCGGCGGCGAGCTCGTTGTAGTGGCGGATGCGGCGGCTGGCGTCCTTGAACTCGCGCTCGTTCTTCTCGGCGCGCTTCGTCTCGCGCTTGGACTCCATCCACTCGTCGCGGCGCTTGGCGACGTCTGGGGCGTTTTCGCTCTTCGCCCTGCGGTAGGCGTCATGAGCGCGGCTTTGCTCGCGGCGGCACTCTTCGAGGGAGCGTCCCTCCTTCGCGCGGCGGCGGTGCTCGGCGACGGTCGCGTCGTCCCTGTCGCGGGACCTCTTGGTGGGCTTCTTCTTGAAGACGCGCATCGCGTCGTCGAAGTCGATCTTCAGACGGGTCTCGTCGTTGCGTTCGCGCATGACGCGGTCGCGGTCGGTGGGGACGGAGGCGCGATCGGTCCTGTTGTTCGTGGCCCCGCCGCCGTTCTCGGCGAACTTGCCGTCGTCGGCGCGGGGGTGCTTCGCCTCGTCCCATTCGTTGGCGACCATGGTGTAGCCGGCGCGAGCGAACTGGTCGAGGCGGCCGAGGATTCTGGCCGCAGTCTCGTTGCTGCAGTGGTAGGTGATCAGGGTGAGGAGTTTTTCTCTTGCGTTCATGGTATTGGAGGTGGAGGGTTGAGGTTGAGGTGGAGGGTTGTGTTTATTCGATTATTCGATTATTTGATTATTCGATTATTTCCTGTTGGCGGGCGCGGCAAAACTTCTACCCCTCTATCGTATACGAGACGGCGACGGCGCAGCCGACGAGCGCGGCCTGTCGGGATGTGACGGCGGCCTGCTCGAAGACGGTGTCGGAGCCGAACTTCAAGGCCCCCTCGGAAGCCTCGGAGAGGAACGCGCCGCGCACGTAGGCGAGGGCGGCGTCGGGGGAGGCGAAGATGCGCTCGACCTCGAAGGTGACGGTGCCGTGGTCGCACTTGACGTGCTCGCCCTGCACCCTGTCCGCGCCGACGTATTCGCGCAGGACGACGCCTGGGGAGAGCGCGAGGCGGAGGTTGGCGGGGCCTGTCGCGCTGCCGTTGGCGGAGCGCGTCTGGCCGTCGCAGAGGGTCGATGAGCCGAGGGTGATTGTCATGGGTAGGTTTTAGGTTTTAGGGTGGGGTTTGGGGTTGGGGGGTAGCGCCCGCAGACGCGGGCGCGGCAAGACCCGGCGGCTATGAGGCGGAGGCGAGGGAGAGGGAGAAGAGGTCGCCCGAGGAGGTATCGACGTTGGCTGTGAAGCCGATCTCGCCGGCGCGGAGGGCGGTGGCGCCCCAGTTGAGGGGGCCTGCGACGAGCGCGGCGTTCTTGAGCGTGACGGTGAGGCCGTTCGACGAGGCGATCGTGAGGTCGCTCGTGCCGGCGATGGAGCTGCCGCGCCCCTTGAGGACGGGGAGCGCGGCAAGGATCTGCGCCTCGGAGAGGCCGAGGGGGGTGCACCGCGCCGTGACGCTCATGCCGGTGAGGGTGTAGTCGATCGTGCCCTGCGAGTCGGTCGTGACGGCGGTGAGCTGCGGCTCGACGGAGACCGTCCAGCCGTCCTGCGTGTCGGGGATCGAGAGCGAGCCGAACGTTCCGGCGTAGTGGCAGCCGGTGAGGCCGGAGCGCGGCGGGACGCCGCCGGAGTAGGCGGCGGAGGCGGTCGTGTAGAGTTTCGCGGTCGCGTCGTCGGGGAGTTTGCCGTTGGGGAGGAGCGCGGTGAACTCGCACGAGCCGAGGGCGGTCTGGACGGGGGAGAGGCGCAGCTCCGGGCATTTCGTGAGGGCGGCGCAGGCGAACGTCACCTTGGCGCCGGCGAGGGAGGAGACGACGAGGGGCTTGTCGGTCTCGCCGAAGACGGACTGGCCGATGACCGGGGTGCGCATCCACGTCGGGAAGAGGACGGCGAGGATGTCGTCGGAGAGGTTGCCGACGGGGGTGAGCGTGACCTTGCCGATCTGGTCGGTCTTGATGACGTCGAGGCGGCCGGAGAGGGAGGACTCGACGTCGGCGGTGGCGGAGTCGATCTCGGCGGAGATGCCGTCCTTGTCGTAGAAGGTGCAGCCGTCGAAGGTGACGGTGCCGGGACCTCGGACGATCTGCTGGCGTGTGGTGGCCATGGTTTGGTTTCCTTTCTGGAGGTGGAGGCTTGAGGTTGAGGTGGAGAGAGGTGTTTATTCGATTATTCGATTATTCGACTATTCGATTATTCGATTATTGGAATGATTGTCATAGCGTTGCCGCCGTCTCGAAGACGACGTTGGTGAAGACGGTTGAGTTCTCGCCGCCGTCGGTGTAGGGGAGGACGGAGGCGATTGACTTGAAGACGAGCGGGGAGGAGTCGTCGCCGAGCGGGACGAGGTTGAGGGCGTAGGCGACGCGGGCGGCGGCGTGGAGGAGGTGGAGGAAGTTTGGAGAGCGGCGGTTGAGGACGGGCTGCTCGAAGACGGAGACGACGAGGTTGGACTTGCCGAAGATGGTGCGGGAGGAGTTGCCGTCGGAGGTGAAACCCGACCATGCGACGACGATGGCGAGGCGGCGGCGGGCGATGGCGAGCGCGAGGGCGTTGGCGACGTCGCCCTTGTCCTCGACGATGACGGGGACGCCGGCGAGGACGGTGTCCTTGGCGATGAGCTCGGCGGCCTTTTCTGTGAGGTTCTTGATTGTCATTGGCTCACCACCCCTCGATGCCCTCGGTGCGTGGGCGCATGGAGGAGACCGTTTCGACGGCGGGGCCGCCCGTGGTCTCGGACGCGGCGGCCTCGTAGGATTCCGGCGTGATCTCGCGCCGGGCGATCTGGTTGAAGAAGCCGATGGCGTCCTGCTGGGCGCGCTTGCGGATTTCGCTCGGCTCGATGGAGAGGCGCTTGAGGATGCGGATGGCGGCGCAGTCCATGGCCGGGGAGACGCAGGAGGGTGGCAGGGTCGTCTCGTCGGGGTCCATGCGGACGTTGCCGTTTGAGCGGATGAAGGTGCGCACCCATGCGGCGACGCCGTCGAGCGCGTAGCGGACTGGGTCGCCCCAGCCCTCGGTGGCGGCGAACGCCTCGATTTCGTCGCGGGACATGGTGGCCTCGAGGTCTT
>CAVKTW010000222.1:0-877 GCA_963659085.1 Candidatus Methanomethylophilaceae archaeon
ATGCGCAGACCCTCATAGTCATATTCCGGCTGACGCGTTCGCGCAAGGAGAAGCCTCGACTTGCCCGAGCGACGGAAGGGACGCGAAAGGCTTGCGGACGCGGCGCGGCAACTCGCCGTCAGGCGAGTCCTCTTGCGGCGTTTCGTGGTGAAAAGAAATCCTGTCAATCCTTTTAATCCTGTCTAAAAGAGATTCGTGAAGATTCCTGCCAATTCGTGGCTAAAACCTCTGTGTTAAAAATAGACGCGCGTTTCTGACTTGGTCTCCGTCGCAATCCGCTTCAAGTCCGCCGCCGTCAAGTTGACAGACTTGAACTTCGGATTGTCGTAGAGGATCGTCGCCGCTGGGAATGTCGCGCCGACGTCCGCGTTGGCGCAGCAAATCTCGCCCGACGCATCGAACGCGAACAGCTGATAGACCCAATGGTTGTGCTCGCTCTTCTCGAACGGGCCGAAGAAGGCGCTGTGGCGGAGATAGACCTTGCCGCCGACCGTGACGAGATCGGACAGCGACGCGCCGTAGCCCTCCAAGACAGTCTCCTTACGCCCGCCCTGGCCGTCAGACACGATGAAGTGGACATCGCAGCCAGAGCCGTTCAGGCCGTTGCCCATCCACGGAATGATGAACACAAAGTCCTCAATCTTGTCGCCGTTCAAGTCGAGAGCCCCGCCCTGTGAATATTCGGCGAGGAATTCACCCTCATCGGGCAGGGCGGCGGTCACGAAGTGGCGGATGCTCTGCGGCGAGAGTTCCTCAACCGTCGCCGGGGGCGCGTCAAACGATGGCGCCCAACGCTCCATCCAAGCCCAGGCGTTAAAACCGAAGGCGAAAAGCACCCCTGCCGTCAAAATTCCTTTCTTGCTCCATCCTTTCATAC
>CAVKTW010000222.1:887-3593 GCA_963659085.1 Candidatus Methanomethylophilaceae archaeon
AAATGACATTCTGGCCGGCGGGGCGGAGATTTTTCACTTGTCGGGAGGGCTCGTGAATATAATATCAAGTGTCGTCAGGGGAGCGATCCCTTGGGGATCAACACTGCGGCGTGGAGGCGGCGGAGGCGGAGGCTTGTGCCGAGGTTAAGCCCAATGGGAACGTATCCCCTTATGTCCCCCGCCTCAAAACCCGACCCGACCGAGGCGGCCGGTGGTCTTGGCGCGGGCCTCCTCCGCTAGTGCCGCGAGACGCTCGGCGTTGCCCACCTCGCCGCCGAGGTAGTAGAGCGACTGGCGGACGGTGCGGAAGTCGCCCGGTGTGAGGCCGTCGATCTGGTCCAGCGTCGCCGCGTCCGCCTCGGAGAGCGCCGCGCCGAAGGTCGTCCCGAAGAAGTGCCGCTTGCCCTCCGCCGTCAGCGCGCCCAGTTCGATCTTGAAAGTGAACCGCCGCGCCACCGCCGGATCGAGCATCCCCGCGAAGTTCGTCGTGCCGACGAAGAGACCGCCGAAACTCTCCATCTGTTGCAAGACCTCGTTGATCATCGACTTCTCGTGCCCCTGTCTGAGCGCCTCGCGGTCGTCGAGGAACGAGTCGACCTCGTCGAAGAGGAGGACGGCCTTCCGCTCCCGCGCCTCCCGGAACGCCGCCGCGATGTTTTGCTCCGTCTCGCCCACCCACTTGGACTTGAGGTCGCTCGGCCGGCGGACGCAGAGCGGACGCCCCAACTGGGCGGCGAGATACTTCACGAACTCCGTCTTCCCGCTCCCCGGCGCGCCCGTGAGGAGGATGTTGAGCCTCGGCGCGTCCCGGTCGTTCCTCGCCGTCTCGTCATCGAGGAACCGCCGCGCCGCCGCGACCACTCGGTCGAGCGCAATCGCGCTCTTGACGTTGAGTCCCTCCAGCGTGTAGTCCTTCGAAATTGCCGGCAGATCCCCGTCGCTCGCCTCCGCGCCCGAAAGCTCGCGCTGTTGGCCGAGGAGATCCTCAAGCAGCGCCTTGCGCTCCGCCGCCGTCGCCTCGACACGCGCCACGTTCTCAAGCGCGCGCGCCACGATTCCCGTGTTGACGGGATAGCGGTCAACCAGGCTGTCGACCTCGTCCGCCGTCAGGAGACCCGGGACGCCGGCCTTGGCGGCCGCGTTCCGCCAGATGTCGACGCGCTGAGCCTTCGACAGCGGCTCGAAGCGGATGGCGTAGTCGAAGCGGCGGCGGTTGGAGAGATCCAGCTCGCGCGCGTCCGTGTTCGCGATCCAGACGATCGGCGACTTGTTCTTCTCCAGGATGTCGTTCAGAAGCCCCTTGTCGCCCACGGCAGGGCGTCCAGAGAACACGAAGGACCCCTCGCCCCCGCAGCGAAGCAGCGCGTCCGCCTCGTCCACGACGACGAGCGACCCATCCGGCGGGACTTGTTCGTCGCAGATCTCGACCGCCGCGTAGCGAACCTCGGCCCTCGCCGACATGTAGTCGCCGTCGCGATCCTTCGGCCGCTGGGCGACCTGGTAGCACACGCGCCCCGCCTCCCTCGCCAACGCGCGCGCGAAACTCGTCTTGCCCGACCCCGGCGCGCCATACAGGAGAATGTTCAGCCCGTGCTCGCGCTTCGACGCCAGCAACCGCTTCAAGACCGGCAAGTGTTTCTCCGCGAGCGCGCCGAAGAAGTCCGTCGGCAGAGCCTCCTCCGTGTCCTTTTGGTAGAACGCGCTCACCAGCGGCTCGTCGCTGAGCCCGTCCAAGAAGTATCGGATCTTCGGCTGGAGCTCCGAGCGGTCGCGGGTCGAGACGATCCCATAGCGGCAAAGCCTCCCCGAGGTGCGCAAAGCCGCCTGCGCCGTCTCCTCGTCCATCCCGGTGTAGAGGCTCACGAGTTTCGTCAACCGCCGGATCGAGAGGCCGCGCCCGACCCTCGGCAACCGTTCGGTGTTGAAGAGCCAGAGCAGCAGGACGATGTCCCGTTCGTCGTCGTCGAGGCGAAAGGTCGCCTGCAACTCGCCAACCCGCTGTCGGAGCGGATCGTTGGGCGAGAGGAGCTCGGTCAGGAGGCAGAGCATACTCGCAAGGTCGATAAGCGACTTGCGGAAGGCCTCGCGGGTCTTCTTGTCGCGGTTCCAAAGCTCGACGCAGACCGCCTCCAGCGCTTCTTCCTCGTCCATCACCGGCTCCCACTTGTGTCCGTCGGCGTCGACGGTCTCGCCCGCATCGGGCGGAACGCCGGTCAGGTGCTCGCGGATGGAATAGAGCACCGACACATCGGGGAGGTTGCGCACGAGTGGTCCAAAGAAGTCCGGGCCAAACCGCCGCCGTCCGTCGTCGTGGCGGATGGCCTCCTTGAAGAATGTCAAGGCCAACTGATCCGCGTAGCCGGCCTTGGGGTTCTCCGGTGCGTTCTCCGGTGCGTTTTCCAGCGCATTCTCCTCATTCTTTTCGCCCATGTTCTCTCCGACGACATCGTTGTTCGATGAATCCATGTTCCTACCTCCTTATCTAATATGTCAAAAGCCCGTCACGTGAAGAAATAGCCCGAAAGGACTTTCTTGCGGCGCGGGAGCTTCGTGAGATCCAAGTCCCTGACGATGGACTTTATGGAAAACCAGTCCTCCGGCGGCGGCGGGTTCATGGCCGCCCAGCGATAGACGAGCTTCTTGAGGGGCCGGCCCTGGACGCGGCGGTCGTAGGCGATCGGGAAGAGCTTGTTCTGGAGCTCCGAG
>CAVKTW010000223.1:0-3035 GCA_963659085.1 Candidatus Methanomethylophilaceae archaeon
ACCGCGCCGAGGTGCAAAGTCTCTTCAACGAGACGCGCCTCAACGCTTGCGAGACGGAGCAGGATGTCGAAGACCTATTCGACGCGTGCAATAAACTGCTGGAGGACAAGGGAATCGCGCCGATCAAGTTCGGGCCGATCACGCGCCGACGGATTCTGTCCGAAAGGCAGAAATGAAGTCAACCACAGACGACAAACAGGAAAGGAATCAAGTGACGATGAAACAACTCATACTTGCGATGGCGGCTTGTGCCGTGATTGGCGCGGCGAACAGCGAAGACGCGGAGGCGGCGAAGCGGGCGAAGGCACGCGAGGAGTTCGAGCGGCGGACAGGCGGACAGGTCACGCGTCCCGGCACGCAAAAAGGCGAGGTTGTCTATGTCAACTGTCAGTCTCAGGCAGACCGGGCGTGGATTGAGGAGTCTGTCGCTTATTTCGCGAAGGAGACGCGGTTCAAGGTGACGCTTCGTGACGGTGGGGCGTTTGACTTGAAAGCACCGAAGGTGATGGGGAACGCGACGCTCTTCGTGATCGACGACGCGACACTCCCGATTCTGCTCGTGGCTCCGGACAGCCGTTGGGCGGCGGTGAACATCGCCCCGATTGCGGAAGAACGGAGGCCGGCGTTCTTTGCGGCGCGAGTGAAGAAGATGCTGACGCGGGGGTTCGCGTTCCTGTGCGGGGCGACGAATTCGCAGTTTCCGAGGTCGCTGACGCGCGGACTGGCGACAGAGGCCGACCTTGACCGAAACCCAGACCTGTCGTTGCCGATCGATGTGTTGCAGCGATTTCGCACCTACATGGAGCCGTTGGGCGTCCAGCCGGCCGTTGTTACCACCTACCGCAAGGCCTGCCAGCAGGGCTGGGCACCGCCTCCGACGAACGAGTTTCAGAAAGCAATCTGGGAGAAGGTTCACGCCATCCCAGACCTCCCCATCAAGATTGAGTTCGACCCGAAGAAGGACAAGTGACGCAGGGCTGAACACGGAGACGAAACGAGAGACAAAGAAGCCGCCCTCACATCGAGGGCGGCTTCTTCGTCGTTATGTGCTTCCGCAACCTACTTGTCCTTCTTCGGATCGTATTCAATCGTCATCGGCTTGTCGGGGATCTGATGCACCTTTTCCCAGATGGCGCGTTGCACATCGTTCGTCGGCGCGGGTGCCCAGCCCTCCTGACACGCCCGACGGTAGGTCGCTCTGTGGACGCGGACGATGCCGAACTTGTCGGCGACCTCGATCATGTTGTTGATCGGCTGCGGGGACGGAAGCATGCTTTTCGTGCGGTCGAGCTCACGCAGCGTGTTGATCTGCCGCAGGAGGCACGGCTGCGTCATCGAGTTTGCCGCGCCCATTGCCATCGCCGTCGCCCGCCACACCTCCTTGTGGACACGCGCCGCGACGACCTCTTCCGTCGGATTGTCCCGAAGCAGGAGGTTGACGTTCAGCGTCGCCCAGTTCTGCTCCGGGGCGACGAGGATTGTCGCGTCAGACGCGGGGTCGTTGATCACGGACACCACGACCGGATGCTCCGGGGTCGGGCGGTGGGTTTTCGACGGCTCGCCCGTCGCCGCCTCGACCTTGACGAGGGCAAGCCCTCGTATTGATGCCGCCACCGCCTCGATGCACCCCATCGGGACGACGCTTTGCGCGTTGACGATCAGCGCACTCTTGCCTGGCACCTCACGCTCGACAAGCCCGCCGGATTCCGCCAGCCGCTTCTCCCTGCGTTCCTTGCGGAGCTGCGCCTTCTGCTCCGCCGTGAGCGGCGCACGGGATGAGCCCTCGCCTTGGGCGGCGGTTTCTGTGGCAACGGTGGCCGCGAGTGCGGCGACCGTGATGACAAGAAGTGACGTTCTCATTGTTTCTTTCCCCTGTTTGACATTCTCTCTTCGCGTATTTCCGCCAGCGACTTCAGGGGCGTCGCCCCCTTGCCGACAAGCATCTCGTTCGCCTTTTCGCGGAACTGCTCCGCGAGCGCCTCGTCGCCCTCGGCGACCAGTTCCTTGTATTGAACCATCGCCTCGGCGCGGAGGCGGTTGTTCTCGTCCGCGAACGTGCAGTGGTCCTCGATGACCTCGTTCACGCTCCGTCCGTTTCGCAACTCCTCCAGCATCACCTCGCGGGCGGCCATGACGAGCTGCTTGATGCGCCGCTCCTCCGGCGTGTCGTCATCCGAGATTTCGATTGGCTTCTTGAGCGACTCCGCGAAGATGTCGTCCGATCTCGGTCCGAGCGGCGGCAGGGGCGGGGTGAGCGCACCCTCCGGCGTGGTCAGGAGGATTGCGAGCGTGATGTCCACGGGGTTGCTGAAGAGCCGCTTGTGGACGCTCGTGTATTGCTTGTGGACCTTGCCCTCGGTGTCGATGCGCGTGATGACGAGATCCGTCCCGTTCGTCACGATCTTCGTGCTGACGATTTCGCGTCCGAGCCACACCTCGCGCTTGGGAGGAGCGGACTGCGTGGATGCCTTGTCGGTCGGCGCAACCCGCTCCGTCGGCTTTACGGGCGCGACAGGCGAAACGGTGGAGATGGCTTTGGAGGGAGCGTTCGCGTCCTTCTGCCGTTCCGTTCTCTCTCCATCCGACAACGAGAGACTCTTCACGGCGACAACAGCGCCGATGACCACGGCAACACCTACGAGGCCAAGAACAAGAGGTCGCTTGCCCGCCCTTTCGCGGCATTTCTGTCCGTTCACCGCTTCAGTGCGGATGGGACGGATGCCCTTGGTGTCGAGCTCTCTGAACAAGGCTTCTCGGTTCTCCGCCTCAACGAACGCCTCGGCGGGCTTTCCGTCCCTGCCCCTGTATGTGACCTTCCAGTTCATCATGCCCCCCCCCTGTTGGATAGAAAGCCCGCCCGTGCATCCACGGACGGGCTTTCCTTGCGCGTTTTGTGACCGTGCGATTAGGCGCGACGACGGCGAAGCGCGAGCCCCGCCATGCCAAGGAGCATCAGCAACCCGCTCGTAGGTTCAGGAACCGCCGTGAACGTGCCGCTACCAGCCGTCCCCTGGGTGGAGAGGGTAATGGCCGCA
>CAVKTW010000224.1:0-3005 GCA_963659085.1 Candidatus Methanomethylophilaceae archaeon
GGGATGATGGGCTTGGCGGCTTTTGCGGCCGCAGACGCGGCCGCGGCAGAACCCGCGAGGCGGGCGACGCGGGAGGCGGGGGAGGCGGCCGCAGACGCGGCCGCCGCAAAACCCGGCTGGGGGAGGGAGAGGAGGGCGAGGGCGAGGGTTAGGGCGAGAGGGAGGGCGATTGTTGCGGTTTTCATTGTGGCGAGCCTTTTTACTTTGCGTTTGACTTGAAGAAGCCGTTTTCGACCTTGATTTCGGCGTTGTCGAGGGCGTTGGTGACCGCGCCGTTCCACGCCGCCCTGCCGCCGACGGTGACGACGAGCGAGCCGAAGTCGAAGAGCCCCGAAGCGTCGCCGAGGGCGACGTTCGTGAAGAGCGCGGCGGGTCTGCCGCGATACTTGGTCGGGATCTCGACCGAGCCCGCATGGGTGAGGCTTGTCGCGTCCCAGTCGCCCGACCACGAGACCTTGGCGGTTTCGTCCGCGTCCACGCCGTCCCAGAAGTTGAGCGTCATGGAGGGCTTTGAGCCGAGGAGGCGGTTGGCGGCGGCGGTGAAGGAGAGGGTCTTGCCGTCGGCGGAGACGGTGGCGTTTGTGACGATGAAGGTGAGGGTGGCGCGGGCGGCGAGGTCGGGGCGGATGCAGAGGATGACGTGCTGGGCGCGTGAGGGGACTTGGGAGGTGACGGCGGCGAGTTCGGCGACGGCGGATTCCATTGCGCCCTTTGCGGCGTCGGCGATGTCCGCCGCGCCCTGGGAGACTGTTGCGATGGCCGCGCCGTCCGCCTTGGCGGCGATTGTGCCGGAGCGGTCGATGAGGTTTGTGCCGTCGCGCTCGAAGACCTGGTCGCGCCGCCAGCCGAGGCGGAGCTGGGAATCGGAGACGATGAGGAGGTTGGTGGCGGAGGCGGAGAGGGAGGCCGACGGAGCGGCCTCGGCAAAACTGAAGAGGGGGAGGAGCGCGAGGGCAAAAACCCTAAAACCTAAAACCTCAAACCTAAAACCCAACACCCTCATTCTTCGACCTCCCCCGCGTCGACGGCGATGCGCCACCGCGTGTCGCGGTCAACCGAGAAGCAGTTTATGACGGCGTTGGATTCGGTGGTGGCGTAGACGGTGTGCCAGGTCGCGCCGCCGTCGGTGGAACGCTGAACCATGAAGATTGCGCCGGGCTTGATGCGCTCGTCTTTCGTCGACCACGAGAGCGCGACCTTGCGGGAATCGACCGCGAGGCTGTCGAGGTTGATGCCCTTCTCGGTGATGACGGGGGAGGGCTTGGTCGAGCCGTGGACGAAGAGCGCGACGCAGAGGGGGGCTGCGAGGATGAAGGATATTAGGTTTGAGGGTTTGGGTTTGCGCCCGGCGAAGCGGGCGCGGCAGAACTGCAGCCTAGAACCTAACGCACGAAACTTCATTCCGCCCCCTTTCCGACGACGACGCCGTTTGAGACGACGAGCGTTTCGCCCGCCACGATTGTGCCGGAGTAGCCGCCCGACACGCCCGCGATTTCAAGCGACGAGCCGTCGCCCGCCGCCGCATCCGGGTAGAGGTGGACTTTGAAGAAGGACTGGGGGAGGGAGGAGAAGGTCTTGGTGAGGAGGTAGGCGTTTTCGTAGGTGGTTGAGCCGACGGTCTGCGAGCCGAGGGAGACGTTGGAATCGCCGTCGGTGTCGGTGGCGTAGGTGTCGAACGCGCCGCCTTCGAGGGAATCCGCCCAGAGGAGGCAGACGTCGGAGTTCGCGATTGGGACGGTGGAGAACCAGTAGGTTTTCGTTGTGATTGTGCCGTCCGCGTTGTTCTCGACCTTGAAGTCGTAGATGCCGATCTTGTCGTCGGGTCCGAAGAGGACGCCCGCCTCGAACGCGGAGACGCGCCCCTTGACGTAGACGACGAGTTCGGAGGAGGCGATTGCGGCGGCGACGGCGTTTATCATGTTCGTGCCCTTGTCGGTTGCCTGTTGTGCGGCGTCGGCCTTTGCGTCGGCGATGAGGGCGGAGGTTGCGGCGGCGGCGAGTTCGGCGGTTGTGGTGACGGCGTTGGTGGAGTTGAGGTCGCCGTTCTCGTCGACCATGAGGGCGAGTTGTGGGGAGGGGGCGGCGAAGACGCGCCCGGCTGAGCGGGCGCAAGCCAGACTGAAGAGCGCGGCGAGCGCAAGGGCTAACCTAAAACCTAAAACCTGGAACCTAAAACCTAAACGCTTCATCATTCGCTCCTTCCTGTAATGTTGATGTTGGTGACGGGGGAATACCAGAGATAGCCGTTGGAGAATTTCGCCTGCCAGGTGACTTGCAATTCCTCGTCCCAGAGGAGGTCGCCGGAGTCGCGGACGACTTCGAGGACGGCGTTGGTGAGGGTTTCGGAGGTCGGGAGCGCGGCGGTTGCGCTGGAGATAGCCGCGTCGGTTTCGGCCTTGGTATACGCGCCGACCTGTGCGGCGGTGACGGCGTGGGGGTTGTTGGCGTCTGCGGCGTGGGCGGCGAGATCCTTGCGGATGGCGGTGTCGGCGGCGGCGCGGGCGGCTTCCTCGTACATGATTTTTTCAGCCACGGCGGTGGATAATAGGTCGAAGTCGTTATTGTATGTTGACTTCAGCAGATAGCCCGCGTCGTTTTCGAGTTCGCTGACCTTGGTTGGGACGGTTGGAATCGCGGGCTTGTTGGAGAGGTCGCTGTAGTCGCCGGAGGTGGCGACGGCGGCGAGATCTTCGGTCTTCGCGTAGGCGGCGAGGTCGACGTTGGTGACGACTGGGGAATCGGAGTAGACTTCGCCGAGGGGGGCGGAGAGGACAGGGGAATCGCCCGCAGACGCGGGCGCGGCAGAACCCGCGAGCGAGAGCGCGAGGAGGGCGGAGGTCTTCGCGAGCCACTTGATTATCGCGTTCACCCTGTCGCGGAGGTCGTTCGGGGTGTAGCGGTCGGGGATTTCGCCGAGGTCGAAGGTGGCGGGGTCCACGGAGACGGCGGCTGCGTAGACTTCGCCGGGCGCGTCCGTGACCTTGATTTTCGCCCACGGGAGGGAG
>CAVKTW010000225.1:0-2690 GCA_963659085.1 Candidatus Methanomethylophilaceae archaeon
GCCGCGAGGCAGCAGAGGGCGAGCGCGGCGGCGCGGTCGGAGTGGCCGTCCGCGCTGCGCGGCGCGGCGTAGGTGACGCTCCCGCCCGTCGAGACGACGCGCTGGACGGCGTGGAGGTCTTCGCGCAGGTCGCGGCTGACCGGGATGCGGACGCTCCGCTCCTCGAACCGCCGCCGCATGAGGCCGTACATCTCGCCCTTCCTCGCCGCCGTGAAGACGACGCCGTAGCACTTCGAGCCGAGCTTCTTCGCCGCCTCCTCGGCGAGCATCGCGCCGATGCCCGTCGCGTCGATGCGCACCGCCGCCACGCGGCGGTCTTTCGCCTTCGAGATTAAGACGTTCAACTGGTCGGCAAAGGGCATGTTCCGAAGCGTCTCTATGTCGACGATCGTGAGGACATCACCGAACCGTGCCGCGCTGATGATGACGGACAGGTCTTTCGAGCGGCCGATGTCCATGCCTATGTAAACGGGCGACTGCCCGTCGTCGCATATCTGGGACGATTCGCACTTGCCGATCAGATCGTAGGGGAGGAGGACGGAGGAGTTGTCGATGAACTCGCAGAGGTATTCCTGCGCCCAGATGTCGGGGTCGTCCACGCCGGCCTTGAGGACTTCGAGGTTGACGTTGAGCCCCTCGCGCACGGCGTCCTCGATCGTGACCTTGTGCTTGGAGTATTCGGCGTTGTGCTCCCAGAGGTCGGCGAACTTGTTGCCGCGCCCCTTGGGGGTGGAGACGATGCGCAGCTTCTTCTCGCCGGTGAGGGGGTTGGTGATCGAGGGGTAGATCGCCGCCCAGATGTCGAAGGGCTTCTCGTGGATGGCGAACTCGTCGAGGATGAGGTTCGCGGAATAGCCGCGCGCGGTGTCGGGGTTCGCCGGGATGGCGAGGATGCGCGCGCCGTTGGAGAAGCGGATTTCGGCGCGGGAGATGAGCGCGTTCGCCGCGCCGCGAATCTCGTCGTAGCCGTCGATGGCGAGCTTGAACGCCTTTGCCCACTTCTTCGCCTTCTCCATCCATTCGAGGGCCTGGCGCTCGCCCGCCGAGAGGACGACCCAGAGGGCGGACGAGTTGCGCGGCTGGACGGCGCAGTCGGCGACGGCCTCGGCGGCGGTGGAGAAGCTCTTGCCCGTCTGGCGCGACCAGAGGCCGATCTTGAAGCGCGAGGGGTCGTCCACCCACCGGCGTTGCCAGGGGAGGAGGATCTCGTTCAGGATGGGCTTGGTGTTGGTCATTTGATTCCAAAGAGTTCCTTGATCTTGCCGACGCGCTGCTCGTCGGAGAGGGATTCGTCGGCGACGGTCTTCTTGGCGGCGTCGAGGCGTTTCTCGGCGGCCTCGAACTTCTCGCGGGCGAGCGCGAGCTGCGCGTCCTTCGTCGCCTGCGCCTTGGCCTTGAGCGCGTGCTCGCGCTTCTCGAGCATGAGCCGCGCCGTGTCGCGGAAGTCCTTCAGGAGGTCGAGCCCCGCCTCCTGGTCGCCCGTCGAGAGCGCGTTGCAGCCGAGGTTCTTCAGCCCCTCCACGAGCGTCGCGTCGTCGATGTCCGCCGACTTCGCCCACGCCGCCATCTGCTCGCCCGCCGCGCGGATCGCCTCCGAGCGGAAACTCACCCACGCCCGGTAGACGCACCCGCCGTTCGGGCAGGCCTCCGACGGGGCGCGGACGGAGTCGTAGAGCGCGGAGCGCGAGGGACGCCGCGCCTCCGGGAAGGTCTTCGCCACCCAGTCGGCGAAGTCCTCCCACTTGCCGTGGAAGCGCATCCACGTCTCGTAGACCTTCGCGAGGTCTTCGAGCGCGAGCGCGCCCGCCCACGAGTCTTTCCGCGCCAGGGCCATCTTACGCCCAGCCTTCCTCCGCCATCATCTGGCGGCCGAGTGAGGTGATTCCCCAGATCGGGGAGCCGAGGTCGGTCACGTCCATCTTCACGGCCTCGCGGGTCGCGAGGCGGTTGAGCGCGTCCTCGAAGTCGGTCAGCGGCATGAGCGGACGGTCGAGGCGCAGGGCGACCTCGTTGCGGAGCGTCCGCGCCTTCGCGCCGCAACCGCGGCTCGCGAGCGTCTGCAAGATGGCCTGTTCGATCAGTTCGTCTCTCATCAGTCGTTTACCTTTCTAAAACCCATTCCCCATTCCCCATTCCCCATTACCCCTTCCTCCCTTTCAGGAACTGGACTTCGGCGGCGGTGGCGGCGACCTTTTCGAGGACGGGGTCGAGGCGGCGGTGCATTTGGTTGGTGCGCTCTTCGGAACGCTTGTCGTTCTCGGCGAGTTTGGTGAAGATGCGGTTCAAGGCGGGGCCGATCTCGTCGATGCGCTTTTCGATGGCGCAGCGGTGTGCGCGGCATTCGCCGTGGGTGACGAAGGTGTCGTCGGAGTCGAGGGGGCGGGCGTGGCGCTGGGCGACCTTCGCCTTGACCCACGTCGAGGCGACGCCGCACAGGGCGCCGACCGCGCCCGACGAGATCACGATGCCTGTCGTTTCCATTTCCATTCGTTCTACAATCAACGCCGCGTTTTGGTTGGCGGGCGCGGCGAACCGCCCAGGAGGACGGAAGGATGACAGACCTTCCGCTGCAACGGTGAGTATTGTCTCAAATATCACGGAAACAGGAAACAGGACGCGGAAAGAGGGGAAAACGAGGGCGTTCAGGCGAAACAAAACGCCCCCACCAGACACGGCGGAGGCGTAGAAAA
>CAVKTW010000226.1:0-2625 GCA_963659085.1 Candidatus Methanomethylophilaceae archaeon
ACGACAGCATGGAGATGGTGTGGACGATCGGGCTTCAAGACAAGGCCTCGGTCGAGATGGCGAGGCTGACGCGCCTCGCCGAACAGCTCCAGGCCCGCTTCGCGGCGGCGTTCAAGGGCATCGCCGACTGGCGCGACGTCGCCGACATCGCGCTGGAAGTTCTCGGCAAGGGCTTCGAGAAACTCGGCATGAGCGAGGAGAAGTCCGCGAAGCTGCTCAACGACATCGGCGCGGCGTTCGAGCGTTTCGTGAACGACGCCGCCCCAACGGCGGACACGATGGCGGCGATTGCGTCCGCGCTCCACAACGCGGGCGTGTCGGGCGAGGCCTTCGTCAAGTGCGTCGCGCCGATGACGGCGGCGATGGAGGCCGTCTGGGTGCCGACGGACAAGGCGGCGGAGACGTTCGGGCAGTTCAAGGAGCGGCTGGAAGCGCTCGGCGTCCCCTGCGAGTTATGGCGGAAGGACTTGGAGAAGCTGGAGAAGCGGCTGGACGAGTTCACGCGGTCGGGCAAGGGCGCCAACGAGATACTGGAGGACACGAAGTCCCTGCTCGGCGATATTGGGCTGTCGGAGGGCGGCGTCGCCGGGGCTATGGCGCCGCTGACGGGGCTGCTGAACGCGCCCGCCGAACAGGCGAAGAAGGCCGCCGAGGAGCTGAAGCGGCTACAGGAGGAACAGGACAAGGCCGCCGCCGCCGCACGGCGCATGGAGCGGCAGACCCAGGCCTCCATGTCCCGCGTCCAGCGGGCGATCCACCTCGCGACGAGCGCGGCGAGCGGCAACTTCTACTCGCTCACCCGCGCCCTGACGCTGTGCGCGGACAAGTTCAGCCTCTTCGGCGTCTCGACCGGCCTTGTCGCCGGGCTTGGCGCAATCGGCGCGGCGGTCGCGGGCGTCGTCGCCCTCTTCAAGCGGTGGAAAGCGAGCATCGAGGAGGCGAAGAAGAAACTGGACGCCGTGCGCGAGGCGGACTTCCTCGCCCACCTGAAGCAGATGCGGGACGCGCAGGGCGAGCTCGCCGAGGAGCTGGCCAAGACCGTCTCGGCAATCGACAAGGCCCTCGAACGCGACCAGAAGGAGCTGTCGCTGACGCGCGAGCGAATCAAGGCGCAGATCGAGCTGAACAGGCAACGCGCCCTGGAGGGAAAGAGCGGCGAGGAGGCGGAGAAGGTCAACCGCGACTACGACAGCCAGATCAACGCCGTCGAGCGTCAGGCCTCCGACAGCGAGATCGCGCTCCAGATCGAGGCGGCGCAGTCCAAGACGGACGCGCTCTACCGTCTGCTCGACAAATACGAGGGCGTCGAGCGCCGCTTCACGGACATTGTGACAGACAACGGGCGCAAGTTCACGGTGAACGAGGGCGACAGCCTCTACGACCTCCTCAACGGCGAGCGCGTCGCGTCCGCGAAGGGCGGTTCGCGCCGAGAGGGCGGACTGCTGGAGACGCTTCAGGTCAACTTCGACAGCGCGAACGCGGACGAGGCGCGAATCTACAACCGACTTCTGAACAAGCGGGTAGAGGCTAGCCTTGCGGAAAAACACCGAGCCATCGCCATAATGACGAGCGAGGCGAGTTTCTACACAAGGCCACAAGCCGAGCAAGAAGCCATGCTTGAACAGGCGAAGCGCGACATAGAGTTGGCGCGGCGTGACGCGCTCCAGCGCATCCCCCAAAGCGTATCATTCAAGACGGAGCTGCGCGAGGACGCAGACTACCAGCACGCGAAGAAGCGCGTCGAATCCCTGAAGTCGCAGCTGGAGGCGGCGAAGGCCGCCCGCGACAAGGTGCGCGAGGCCATCGCCGATTCCGAGGACAGGGAGAACGACCTGTGGGAGACGCGGGACATCGAAAACCGCAAGGCGGACATCGCCATTGAGGTCGAGGAGCGCAAGCAAGAGCGCATCCGGGCGATCCGCGAGGCGGCGGAGCGGCAAGAGGAGATGCGAACGCTCACCGCGCATCACGCGGGGCTCGTCGCGGAGGGCGACGATGCGGCGGCTCGCCTTGCGGACGCGAGGCAACAGGTCGTCACGGCGTGGGGCTGGTATCGCGACAGGGATTCCCTTCGCGCCCAGATCACCGAATGGGAGGACGACGCGGCGGCGCGGAAGCAATACGCCAAGGACTACCGGTCGCTCGTCCACGGGCGCAACGCCGAACGCTACTCCGAAGCCCTCTACCTCCAGCGGCTCGGACACGACGACGAGCTGGAGGAGCGCATGGGCGAGTGGCGGCGCAAGAAGCTGATCTCCGTGGACGACGAGGCGACGATGCGCGTCGCGCTCGCGAAGGACGAGGAGAAGCGGGCGCAGAAGGCCCTCGACGAGATCAGCGCGGCGACGCAAAGCGCGGCGGCGGCTCTCGTCGCCATCGAATCGGCAATCGTGGAAGGAGACGACTGACATGGCGTGGCTCGACACGGACACGGACAAGACGGCGGACGCCGCGAGCGCGAAGGTTCTCGTCTCGCAGTCCGAGACGACGGACTTCCTCTACCAGCACCCGACCTATCCGCTGAAGACGACGGTCACGACCGAGGTCACGCTCTATCGCGGCCTGACGGAAAAGGCGGCGACTACGCTCGTCACGGCGCTCGCCAAGGCGGACGACATCAAGGTC
>CAVKTW010000227.1:0-2513 GCA_963659085.1 Candidatus Methanomethylophilaceae archaeon
GTGCGCTTGTTGCGGAAGCCGGAGAGGAGCGAGGCCATGTCCTCCGGCGAGAGGTATTCGGGGACGCCGAAGGCGAGGTCGGCGGTGAGCGCGCCGCAGTCGACGTCGAAGGACTGGAGGAAGACGGTGCCCTCGTCCTCGACGATGGCGTCGCCGAGGGTGGGGAGCGCGTCGCCGAGGCGGATCGTGAGGCGTTCCGAGAGGAGCGTGCCCGCGCGCTCGGCGAGGATCGTGGCGGCGAGGCCGTCGGGGACGGTCTCGCCCGATTCGGCGGACGAGTCGGTGAGCCAGGTGTAGGTCTTCGTCGTCGCGTTCGTCGTGAGGTAGTTGAGGGTGAGGAAGATCTCCTCCTCCTTGTCGTCCTCGGTCTCGACGGTGGCCTTGCAGGTGAACTTGGAGACTTCGCAGTGGAGGCCGGCCTCCTCGAGCTCGCCGGCGGTCGCGGCGGAGATGCGCGGGTAGCTCGCGGGGGAGCGCGTGGCGTTCGAGATCGTGATCGCGGACGAGGCGACGTTGGCGAGGCGCGGGTGGCGCTCCTTCCACCAGGCGACGTCGTTCAGGTCTTTGGGGATGTCCTCGGTGACGGACTTGAAGGACTGGCGCGTGGCGGAGGAGGACGCGCCCTTGATTTGGAGGGTGGCGTAGAGGCAGTCGGGGTTGCCGGCGGCGGTGTCGCCCGCCATCTGGTGCGAGAGCGCGTGGTATTCCACGCCGTCGATCGTGCCTGTCGCCTCGATCTCGAGGTCGACGCCGGTGATGGGGTGCGCGTTGTAGACGTATTCGCGGGCGGACTTGGGGACGGAGGCGACGTAGGCGGCGGTCGCGGCGGACGCGGATTTCGCGATGTGCAGGGTCGGCGTCGCGGAGGAGTAGTCGAAGCGGCAGACGGCCTTGGGGAAGAAGCGGAGCTCGCGCTTGATGGCGTCGGCGACGGTGATGTCGCGGCACTCGTCGAAGGGGAGGACTTGCGACGAGACGGAGACGGTGCCGACGGCGTAGCCGCAGGGGGACGCGCCGTGCGCGGCGATCTCGGCGAGCTCGGAGTCGAGGGACTGCGCCGCGCCCGACCTCGTCTGGTTGAGGATGAGGCGCGAGGAGAGGTCGTAGCCGGAGCCGGTGAACCAGTATTGCCGGTAGACGAGACGCTGCATCTTCGACCAGGGCCCGACGCAGGTGACGGTCTGCGTCGCGTCCGTGCCGCGTCCCTTGGACTCGACGAGGGTGGCGACGTCGCCCCGGAAGACGCATTTGCCGCGATAGGTGGCGGTCACGACGTCGCCGGGGGCGAGGTAGCCGGAGGGGACTTGGGGGATTTCGAGGGTGTCGACGTCGCGGTTGGCGAAGTGGAGCTTCGCGCCGTCGGCGGGGTAGAAGCGGGTGGACGAGCCGGAGCGGATGCGGGCGAACGAGAAGAGGCGCGAGGCGGAGCCGGGGTTGGCTTCGCGCGGGGTCAGGCTTTCGTAGGCGGCGGTTGTCATTGGAGGGAATGGGGAATGGGGAATGGGTTAATTCGATTTCAACTCCCTGCGGGGGCTTCGGACCAGGCGTTGCGCTGCTGCTTGGACTGGGATTCGAGGTAGCTTTGGGCGGCCTTCAAGCGGGATTCAACGCTTCTCAAAGTCTCGGTGAGGGCGTTGATGGCGGTGTCGGCGGCGTGGTTGACGTTCTGCGCGGCGTCCTGCGCGGCGCGGAGGGCGGCGTGGGCGGAGGAGGCGGCGGCGCGGTTGCCGCCGAGGCGGGCGGCGTCGAAGTCGCCCTGTGCGGTGTAGACGGCGTAGTTGGCGGCGGCCTTGCGGGCACCTTCGGAGGCGATGCGCGACTGGAGTTCGGCGCGCTGCTGGGCGAGGAGCTGAGAGGCGCGTTGGGCGTCGGCGATTTTCGCCGCCTCGGCGGCGAGGGCGTTGTTGTTGGCGTTGTTGGTGGCGGCGGCGGAGATTTCGGCGGACTTGACGACGACGGCGGCGTTGTCGGCGGCGACGCCCTGTATGCCGGCCTTCTTGGAGAGGTGGTCGGCGGTCTTGTCGAGGTCGGCGATTTCCTTTTCCTTGGCGCGGATGAGTTCGGTCTGAGCCCTGACGCGCTCTTCGAGGGCCTTGGCCTCGTCGGCGAGCTCGCGGCGGCGTTCGTTGCCCTTATCGGAGCGGTCGTCGCCGACCTTGCCCCAGTTGAGGGAGAGGATGTTCTTGAGGTTTGAGCCGAAGCGCTGGGCGAGGGTGTTGTTGTCGAACTCGTTATCGCGGGAGGAGGCGGCGCGTTTTTCGGCGGCTTCGCGCCTGAGGCGTTCGAGTTCGGCGCGGTCGTCGATGAGGGAGAACTGCTTTTCGGTTGATTCGCCGACGACGGCCTCGCGCTCCTGCCACGAGCGTTCGGCGGCGACGTTGGCGTCGCGCCGCTGGCGGGCGACGGAGCGGCGGAGTTTGCCGGTTTCGTAGCGGGCGGAGATCTGATCCCTCTTCCTGTCGTAGAGGGGGTCGTTCTGGTCGAGCGCGGCGAGATCCTCGCGCATCTTGAGC
>CAVKTW010000228.1:0-2381 GCA_963659085.1 Candidatus Methanomethylophilaceae archaeon
GGCGAGATTTCCACGGGCATTGGCTTCTTCGACCACATGCTGGAACTTCTGAAGAAGCACGCGCTCATCGATTTGACGCTTCAGGCGACGGGCGACTTGAAGGTCGACTACCACCACACGGTCGAGGATGTCGGCCTCGCCTTCGGAAAGGCTCTCAACGAAACGTTGGGTTCGCGCGCCGGCATCGTCCGCTACGGCTTCGCCTCCATCCCGATGGACGAGACGCTCTGCGAGACGTCGCTCGACCTCGGCGGACGGCCGTTTCTCGTCCTCGCCTCCCCCATGAAGCACGCGTTCGTGCGCGACTTCGAGGTGAAGCTCATCGAGGAGTTCTTCCGCGCCGTCTCCGTGGAGGCGCGCGCCAACATCCACATGCGCCAGATCTGGGGCGACGAGGCGCACCACGTCTGCGAAGCGTTCTTCAAGAGTTTCGCGCGCGCGTTGCGCATGGCGAAAGCCCTTGACCCGAACGAGAAGGGCGTCCCGTCCTCGAAGGGCGTCCTATGACGATCCTCCCCGCCATCGACTTGAAGGACGGCGCGTGCGTCCGCCTCCGCCAGGGACGCGCCTCCGACGTGACGCGCTACGGCCAGGATCCCGTCGCCCAGGCGCGTGACTGGCGCGAACAGGGCGGCGAGGAACTCCACGTCGTCGACTTGGACGGCGCCTTCGACGGCGTGCCGCGCCACGCGCCCGTCATCGCGCGGATCATCGCGGCGTTCCAAGGCCCGGTCGAGGTGGGCGGCGGCCTGCGCTCCCTCGCGGCCATCGAGGCCGTCGTCGCGGCGGGGGCGACCCGCGCCATCCTCGGCAGCGCCGCGCTGGAGGACAAGGCCCTCCTGACGGACGCGCTCAAACGCTTCGGCGCGCGCGTCGCCGTCGGCATCGACGCGCGGGGCGGCCTCGTGCAGACGCGCGGCTGGGTCTCGACATCCACCGTGAAGGCCCTCGATCTCGCCCGCGAGGTCGTCGCCCTGGGGGTGCGCTCCCTCATCTACACGGACACGGCGACGGACGGAATGCTCCAAGGGCCCAACGTCGAACAGCTCGCCCGCCTCTGCGACGAAGTCCCCGCGTGCGCCGTCACGGCGTCGGGCGGCGTGTCGTCGCGCGCGGACGTCGAGAAGTTGATGGCCTTGAACAAGGCGAACCTCCGCGCGGCCATCGTCGGCAAGGCCCTTTACGACGGGCGCGTCACGCTCGCCGAGTTGACGGGGGTTTGATTTTCGCCATGCGTTCGACGCCCGCCTTCCTCAAGATCTTCCTCGACGCCAAGGGCCCCATGCACGCGGCGGCGTTGACCTACTATTCGCTTCTCGCCGTCGTGCCGATCCTCTGCTGCATCCTCGTGCTCGCGAAAGTCTGCCGCGTCGACCAGTTCGCGAAGACGCAGATCAACACGAGGATCGACGCGCTCATCGAGAATGTCGAGAAGGGCCAGGACGAGGTGCTTGTCGCGACACTGCCCTTGGGCGACGAGGACGAGCGCGCGCGCAAGCGCGTCGCCGCCGCCGAGTTCGCGCAGACGGCGCGGAAGATCTCGAACACGCTCTTCGCGCGCATCGAGGCCTTCGACATTAGCACGTTCGGCTGGATCGGCTTCGGGTTCTTGCTGTGGACGGCCATTTCGACGCTCACCTCCGTCGAGGCGAGCCTCAACGTCGTCTTCGGCGTCTCGACGATGCGGCCGATCTGGCGGCGCGCGCTCCTCTACTTGGGCATCCTTCTCGTGCTGCCGCTCCTCGCGATGAGCGCGATGTCGTTGCCCGTGTTGCGGACGCTTCAGGACGTTGCCCGCGCCACGCTCGGCTCGGCCGCCGCGACGCGCTGGGCCTCCGACGGCGTTGTGTGGCTCCTCAACTCGCGCCTCTTCGGCTTCGCGACGACGATTCTCTTTTCGACGATGGCGTTCGCGTTCCTCTTCTGGGTCTTGCCGTTCTGCCGCGTCCGCGTGAAGCACGCGCTCGTGGGGGGCGTGGCGACGTCGCTCGTCTTCGGGCTTTGGCTCAAGGTCTGCGCCGTCGCGCAAGTGGGGATCGCGAAGTCGTCCGCGCTCTACGGCTCGTTCGCCTTTCTGCCCATCGTCTTGGCGTGGCTTTGCATGAGCTGGCAAATTTTCATCTTGGGCGCCTCGTTCGTCCGCTCGCTCGGAGATCCGAACAAATGCTAAAATCTGCTCCTCTGTGTTAAAATATTAAGAAAAAGGAAATACACCTATGGATTTGAGGGAAGCCACGAACAGAATCGCCGCGCAAGGCGAGAAAGTCTCGCGCATTCGCGAGGAAGTCGCCAAGGTCATTGTCGGACAGGAGAAGCTCGTCGACCGTCTCATCCTCGCGCTCGCGACGGGCGGGCACATCCTTTTGGAGGGCGTGCCGGGT
>CAVKTW010000229.1:0-2376 GCA_963659085.1 Candidatus Methanomethylophilaceae archaeon
CGGACGCGACGGGATGGCGGTCGAGAGCCCGCAGGAAAGCAAACCCCACAACCCACAACCGACCAACCCATTACCGTCTTGCCGGCATACATCGTTGCGCAGATTTTGGCATAATACGCGTCTTCAGCAAAGAAGGAGGAGACAATGAGACGGAAGATCGTCGAGATCGACGAGGAGAAGTGCAACGGCTGCGGGCTCTGCGCCAAGGCCTGCCACGAGGGCGCCATCGCGATCGTGGACGGCAAGGCGCGGCTCGTGAGGGACGACTACTGCGACGGCATGGGCGACTGCCTGCCGGAGTGCCCGACCGGCGCGATCCGCATAACCGAGCGCGAGGCGGCGGCCTACGACGCGGCGGCCGTGCAGGAGCGCAACGTGCAGGCGCGCAAGACGTCGGAACTCGCCCAGTGGCCGTGCCAGATACGGCTCGTGCCCGCGAAGGCGCCGTTCTTCGGCGGCGCAAAGCTGCTCGTCGCCGCCGACTGCACCGCCTACGCCTACGCCGCGTTCCACCGCGACTTCATGCGCGGCAAGGTGACGATCGTAGGCTGCCCGAAGCTGGACCCCGTGGACTACTCGGAGAAGCTCGCCGAAATCATCAGTCTCAACGATGTCAAGTCCGTGACGGTCTTGCGCATGGAGGTCCCGTGCTGCGGGGGGCTTGAGATGGCGGCTAAAAAGGCGCTCCAGGCAAGCGGGAAGTTCATCCCATGGCAGGTCGTGACCATCTCGCGCGACGGTCACGTACTCGACTAGCAAGGAAGTCGGCAGGAGCTTCCTGAGCCGTCACCGGTTCACCACGCGGAGAGTCTCCTCGCGGATCCTGGCGAAATCGCTCTTGTTCGCCATCGCCTCCTTCTCGTCGTAAAGCCCGGCAAGCTTCGCGATCTCGTCGGCGAACAGGTTCCGCTCCTTCAGGATGCGCAGCTTCTCGGCGGCGACGACGCCGTTGCGCAGCTCGAGGAAACGCCACGAGGGCGAGCCGTCCGGGTAGACGAGAAAGGTGTCGCCCGCAAGCCAATCGCCGAAGGAGGCGTCCCTCTCCGGGTCCTGCGGCCAGCTGTTCCACGCCCAGCGGAGGAAGCCGTCCAGCCCGCAGACGCCCGGATACGCGCCGAGCCAGAACGCCTCGCCCGCGCCGCTCGTCATGAACGTGTTCGGATACGTCGGCCAGCAGCAGACGTAGAACGTCGTCTTGTAGCCCTGCTCGCGGCGTGCCTTCGCCTCGTCGAGGAAGCCTTCCTCCGAGACTTGGGCGAGGACTTGCGAGTAGTTGTCGATCGTGATGCCCTTGTAGTCGGACGGAGCGCCGTTGCCGGCCATCGCGATCCGCATGCCGGGGGCCTTCGACTGGATGAAGTCAGCGATCTTCTTCACGTCCTCGGGCTCGCGCTCGTCCATGGCGACGTAGGTGTCGGCGAACCAGCCCTTGTCCTTGAGATGCGCGGCGAAGTCGACGAGGAAGTTCCCCCAGAAGTCCGCGAACTCCGGCGTCCCGGGGCGGCAGATCATCTCCTTCTCGTTGCCGGCCTCGTCCCGGTAGCGGCAGGCGAACCCCCACGGGCACATCGTGTAGCAGGCGATGTCCGGCCCGAGGCCGCAGGAACGCCCGAACTCCACGTATTCGTCGAAGACGGAGTAGTCGAACTTCCACGATCCGTCCGCCCTCTTCACGCGCCCGACCATCGAGCCGTAGGCGTCGCGGCACTGGTGGTCCCACGGCTGGTCGACGAGCGTGACCGTGAGGGTCTTCTGTCCGGCGGTCGCGAGCGTCTCCCAGACCGGGCGCATCGCGGCGTAGTGCTCCTTCGAGAACGGCTCGGCCTTCGCGATGCGGGCGACGGCCAACGGGTGCTGCCAGAGGTCGAGGAAATACTTCCAGTCCCCCGGCTTGGGCATCACGCGGTCGACGACGCGGATGCGCATCGCCCCGCACGGGTAGACGCCCGGCTTCGCGTCCTCCGCCACGGACACCTCGACGACGCGCGGGCCGTCATCGTCCTTCGCGTCCCACTTCACGCGGTCGTAGGCCTCCAGCCTGTTCAGGTCGTTCGGCCGCGGCGCGTATTTGACGCTCTTCAGGACGCCGCGCCGGACGCGCACCCCGTCGGGCGCCTCCCCGAGCTCGGCGAAGTCCGGCACTCGCGCCGCCACCGTCTCGCCGCGCCACGCGGCGACCTCGAACGTCCGCGCCGACGCGCAAAACGCCAGGGCGAGAGCCGCCCCCGTCATGATGCTTCTTTTCTTCATGGCGGGGAGTATATCAAATCGCGGCCAGACCGGGTGATGCGCATGATGCCGGAGGCGGGGGTCGAACCCGCACGCCAAATACTTGGCAGGGGATTTTAAGTCCCCGGTGTCTGCCATTCCACCACT
>CAVKTW010000230.1:0-2160 GCA_963659085.1 Candidatus Methanomethylophilaceae archaeon
GGTCGGGCACGAGCGCGATCTTCGTTTTGTCGAAGACCTTCTCCCGCCCGAACTTCGGGAATTCACCGACCGCCACGGGCGTGGTGATGTCGTTTCCCAATACGAGGTCGAGTTTCGCCATCACGAGTTCCCCCGCGTGGACTTCCTTCTTCCCCGCGTGTGCCGCGAGGATTTTCTGCGTCATTGTCATTGCCATAAGACTGACTCCTTCACTAAAACCTTCACTTGTCGGTGTGGCCGCCCGTGAGCATGTCCTCTTCGTAGGTCTGCTGGGCGATGGCGGCCGCGCCCGCCCCGAGACGGCCGGTCTGCCCGGCCAGCATGCCGTTCGCCGCGTCCAGCGTCGCCAGGATCGAACTCTCGATGACGTCCGTCGAAACGCCCTTGCCGCGATAGACGCCCGCCTCGTCCGCAATCTTCACGTTCACCTCGCCCAGCGCGTCGCGGGATTCGGTGACCGCCTCGATGCGGTAGTCGAGCAACTTGAACGGATGCCCCACGATCTTCTCGATGGCGCGGATCGACGCGAAGACGGGCCCCGTTCCGTAGGCCGTCTCGGTCGCCTTCTCCCCGCCGCGCTCCAGCGTGACGCAGGCCGTCGAATACATGCGGTTGCCGCTCGACACGACGTAGTTGACGAGCGACCAGTCGCTTTCGCGCCTGGAGTGGCCGACAACCGTCTCGACGAGCGCGACGATGTCGCGGTCTTCGATTGTCTTCTTGCGGTCGGCGAGAACCTTGAAGTCGGCGAAGAGCTTGTCCTCGACCGCCTTTTCGAGCGTGTATCCGAGTTCGGCGAGCCGCTGGGCGAAGGCGTGCTGCCCGGAGTGCTTGCCGAGCACGAGTGCGGTCTTCTTGAGTCCCACGCTTTCGGGCGTCATGATTTCATACGTCTTCGCGTTCGCCATCACGCCGTGCTGGTGGATGCCGCTCTCGTGCGCGAAGGCGTTCGCGCCAACGATCGCCTTGTTCGGCGAGATCTTCACGCCCGTGATGGTCTGCAGGAGCTGCGCCGTCTTCGCGATTTCCTCGGTGCGGACGCTGTAGCCGATGTCGTAGACGTCGTGCCGGGTGCGGAGGTTCATCACCACTTCCTCAATTGCGGCGTTGCCCGCCCGTTCGCCGATGCCGCAGATGCACCCCTCGACCTGCCGCGCACCCGCCGCAACGCCGGCGAGCGAGTTCGCCACGGCGAGTCCGAGGTCGTCGTGGCAGTGCATCGAGATGATCGCCTTGTCGATGTTCGGCACGCGCGTCATCACGTTCGTCACCATCGCCGAGATCTCCGCCGGGGTCGCGTAGCCGACCGTATCGGGCAGGTTCACCGTCGTCGCACCCGCGTCAATCACCGCCTCGACGACGCGGCACATGTAGTCCTTGTCGGTGCGCGAGGCGTCCTCGAGAGAGAACTCCACGTCATCGCAGTAGTTGCGGGCGTATTTCACCGCCTCGACCGCGCGCTGCAGGGCCTGTTCCCGCGTCATCTTCAGTTTGTATTCGAGATGCAGGTCGCTCGTGGCGAGGAAGGTGTGGATGCGCGGCCTCTTCGCGCCTTTCACCGCCTCATACGCCGCGTCGATGTCCTTCACAAGCGCACGGGAGAGGGAGGCGACGGTCACCTCGCTCACCGCTTCGGAAATCGCCTTTACGGACGCGAAGTCGCCGGGCGAGGCGATGGCGAAGCCCGCCTCCAGCACGTCCACGCCGAGGGCTTCGAGTTGCCGCGCCATGCGTATCTTCTCCTCGATGTTCATCGAGTAGCCAGGGGCCTGTTCGCCGTCCCGCAGCGTCGTATCGAATATCTTGATCTTGTCCATTGTGTCTCTTTTCTTATAACAAAACAACCCCGCTCTTTCGTGCGGGGTCGCTTGCCGTGGTTTGTCTTGGTTGCCGAAACCTTACGAAACCGAACGCGCCCCGCGCCGCGTAAGCGCGAGATCAAGGCTTCCAAGAAGGAAGAATGTGCCAATTGCGTTGTTCATGCCTTTTCTTTCGACAACGCCGCGTATTCTACCAAAATCTCTCCGCCGCTGTCAATGCCCCACGCCGGCTGGAGTTTGCCCATTTGGGGAGGCGTGGAAAAGCGTCGCGCTCGCGAATTTCAGGGGGCATCGACGGCGCGATGCCCGGCAAGACCCACGGACGGCACAACGCCTGACC